>CAYXLY010000205.1:0-8057 GCA_964466005.1 uncultured Spirochaetaceae bacterium
CCATGGCGGACATCTCGATGAAGCGGAGCCATACGCTGGAGACGCACGAGGTCCAGGCGCGGATCGAGAAGCTGGCCGGGAGGCTCTCCGAGCGTCTCGGCGGATCGTGGTGCTGGGAAGGAGAGGAGGCGGTCTGCCAGGCGCGGGGCGCGAAGGCCCGGGTCGGCTTCGACGCCGACACGGTCTCGATGCAGGTCAAGCTGCCCCTGATGCTGAAGCCGATGCGCGGGCGCCTCGAGGCCAAGATCGACGAGTATTTCGACGAGTATTTCCGCGCCTAGCTAGACGATCGACGCGACGGAGGCTCGGCGACTCGGGCGTTCCGCTCGATCCCGACGACCCGGCCGTTCCAGGAGCCCCGGGCTCTCCGGGCGTGCCGGCCCGCGACGCCGCGGGCGCCCCGCGCGACACTCCGCGGGGCCGCGCGCTGCCGGAACATCGGTCGGGGCCGTGACGAGAGACGAGAGACGAGAGACGAGAGGAGAGGAGCATGAGCATGGGCGAGACCGCCCGCCGACAGGGCGACAGGGGCGCGACCGCGGAGACCGCGGAGACCGCCGAGGCCGCCGAGGCCGCGTCGACGGGTACGGAGACGGCCGCGGACATCCCGAAGGCGCGACTCACGATCCACAAGGGAGTCGACGGCGAGCTCTCCGTCGGCGGACTTCGATTCGTGGCCTGCCGTCGGGAGATCGAGCGGGTCGACGGGGGCGTGACCCTCATCGTTCGGGGGCGCGACGGAGCGGGAGAGCAGGATCGCGATCTCGTCCGCTTCGACTTCTTCCGGAATCGGCCCCATTATCACGTTCCGGCCGAGAGCCAGGCCGAGCGGACGATCGATCCCGAGCGCCATGGAGATGGCCTCGCCTGGGGCCTCTCCGAGATCTCGACAGGGATGAGGCCGCTGATCGAGGAGGCGGGATTCGCGGCGCTGGCCGCCGAGATCGACGCTCAGGCCCTCGAGAAGGCCGCGCCGCAGCTTCGGGCGCTGGTGGAGGGGCTGGCCGAGCCGACCGAGACCTCCTTCTTCGAGGTCGATCCGAAGGTGCTCGAGGCCCTCGGCCTCGACCCGGACTGAGCTTCTCGACCCGCGGCCGGACGGGTCAGCGGGTCTGTGGCTCTGCGACTCAGCGGGCCAGCGGTGTGATCAGCGCCGCCTGCACCCCGTTCAGCACGAATTGCACGGCGACCCCGGCCAGCAGCATGCCCATCAGGCGCCCCAGGACGCGCAGCGTGAGCGTGCCCATCCAGCGCGACGAGTGGACCGCGAGCGTCAGGAACGCGTAGGTCACGGCATAGATCGAGGCCGTGACGACGATGAGGGTCGCATGCTGCGCCGTTCCGTCCGCCTCGGCACCGAGGATGATTCCCGTCGTGATGGTCCCCGGCCCGCAGAGGATCGGCACCGCCAACGGCGTCACGGTGATGTCGGCCTTGTCGCGCGCCTCGCTCTGCTCGGGTGGGGTCAGCCGGCGGCGCTCGCCCTGGATCAGGTCGAAGGCCACCCGCAGCACCACGAGTCCGCCGGCGATCTGGAGGGCGGGCACCGAGACGCGAAAGCCCGCCAGGATCGGCTCTCCCAGCAGGCTGAAGAGAGCGAGCACGATGAAGGCGAGCACGCAGGCCCGAGCCGCCATCGAGATCTGATCGGCCGGCGTCTCGTCGTCGGATAGAGCGAGGAACGTCGGCACCGTCGCGAAGGGGCTGAGGATCGCGAACAGGGACCCGAAAGCGAGGATCGCATACTCGACGTTCGCGCTCACGACGTCCTGCCCGGAGCCCAGGGAGCCGTCATCTGCGGAGTCGGGGCGGAGCGGTCATGGCCTTCGAGGACCTCAGAGGAGCTCAGCTCGTCCGCTCGGCCGCGGAATTCATGGCCGGCACGGGCTTTCCGGCCCGGGCGCGCACCAGATCGTGATGCAGCGTCCGGACCAGCTCGTCGGCTCGATCCTCGTCGACGACGAAGGTCAGGCTGTGATCGTTGGCGGCATGCGCGAGGAGATAGACCTCCTGCTCCTTCAGCTCGCCGAGCAGGGCGGGCATGTCGTGCAGGACGCTGCGCAGATGCGTCCCGACGATGCTGACGGAGGAGACCGGTGAGATCAGGCGGGGGTCCGAGCAGCTTTGGAGATCCGCCATCAACGCAGCCATGGTCTCGCCATCCAGGGAGTTCGCCATCGGATCGAGTGAGACCGTGACGCGCGTCTGGGACGACGTGATCGAGTCGAGCGAGAGGCCATGGCGCGCGAAGCAGGCGGCGAGCTCGGCGATCACGCCCACCTGCTGCCAGGAGCCTTCGACGTCCATCGTGACGACGGCCATCCCGTGTCGCGAGGAGATGGCGAGCCCGGCGGGCTCCTCGATCCGATACTCGTCGTCGATGACCGTGCCCGAGGAGCCCGGGTCCCGGGTGCAGCGCACGTGGATCGGAAGCCGAGCCGCGCGCGCCGGAGCGAGGCTCCGCGGATGGAGGACCTTCGCGCCTCGCGTGGCCAGCTCGATCACCTCGTCGTAGCCGAGTCGACGCAGACGCTGGGCGTCGGGCACGATCCGCGGATCGGCCGTGAAGAGGCCCGCGACGTCGGTCCAGATCTCGACGTGATCGGCCTGCAGGCGATCTCCCAGATGGGTCGCCGAGGTGTCGGAGCCGCCCCGACCGAGCAGGGCGGTGCCCCCGTCCGGCGCCCCGACGAGGAATCCCTGGGTCAGCAGCACGGACTCGGGCCGTGCCTCGAGCTCTCGCGCGAGCTCGGGGTCGGCGCCCTGCGCGCAGGTCGCCGAGAGGTATTGGCGTTGGGGGTCGGTCGTCGGCTCCTCCTCCGCTCGCAGCAGCTCGCGTGCGTCGAGCCAGCAGGTCGTGAGGCCTTGCCCCTCGAGCCAGGCCGCACCGAGATGGGTCGAGAGGATCTCGCCGACGCCCAGGATCTCGGCCTGGAGGCGGGGGCTCGCCTCCCGCGTGAGCGAGATTCCCTCGAGTCGCTCGGCGAGATCCTCCAGCTCGCGACCGACGGCGGCGGGCAGCGGACAGCCGAGCTCTCGAGCCAGGTCGGCATGCTGCGCCTGGATCCCGGCCAGCAGGGTCGTCGGGTTCGAGCCGGACAGGGCCTCGGCGACGGCCTCCTCGAGACGGTTCGACACCTGGGAGAGCGCAGAGCAGACCACCAACGGCCGAAGGCCCGCGCCCAGCCGGTTCCGCAGCACCTTGGCGATCGTCTCCCAGCACGCGCTGCTCGAGACGCTCGTGCCGCCGAACTTGAGGATGACCCAGGGGGAGCGTGGCCGGAGCTCGCCGTCGGGGGAGGGGGCAAGGGGCCTGCGGGGGGAAGAGGATTGGCTGGCTGTCTCGGGGGGGCTCTCGACGGGCATGTGTACGGACATCGCCTCCTTGATCGGGGTCGATTCATAGTGAACGAACTATCTCGGAGGCCGTTGAATAGTCAAGAACGCTCGAAAGTCAATTCAATTCGACATTTCGCGGCTGATCTGGTAATCAACCTCTCGTCGTGAACATGAATTCGCATAGACCTGACCGTATTCCGGAGCCCACGAGAAGGGATTCCGTCGCGCCGCCGCCAGGTACCCTCGGGGAGCTCGCGCTCTCCGACATCGAGTGCCGCCCGCCTCGGGAGGAGGATGCAGCCCGGGTCTGGGAGCTGGTCCAGCAGAGCGAGCGGCTCGCCCCGAACTCGCCCTACGCCTACCTGCTCCTCTGCACGCACTTCGCCGAGACCGGTCTCGTCGCGATCGGCGGCGCCGGGCAGCTCGCGGGCTTCGCCCTGGGATACCGACTCCCCGAGGACCGGAGCTGTCTCTTCATCTGGCAGCTGGGCGTCGCGGAGCCGCGAAGCAGTCCGGCGCTGGGCCTCCACCTGCTCGAGGTCCTCTTCGATCGTTGTGCGGAGCGCCGACCGCTCGCCTTTCTGGAGGCCACGGTGACTCCATCGGACCCGAGCTCCCGTGTGCTCTTCACGCGCTTCGCGCGCGACCGGACCACGCGGGTCCGTGAGTCCGTCGCTTTCTGGTCCTCGAGCTTTCCCGCGACGCGGGAGGTGGCCTCGCCGCCGCCCGAGGACGAGATCCGGCTCCGGATCGGCCCGATCCGGACGACCTGAGACGCGCGGCGTCGCGCCCTCGGCGGGCCATGACCAGTCTGAACATCCGGAGGCGAGCGGGCTCGCCTCCCACGGGCCCGCTTCGAGCGAAGAGCGGACCAGCGAGCCAACCCCAGAGGACGAGAGGACGAGAGATGAGCCATTCGATTCGAAACGACGACGTCACCAAGATTCCGGCCGAGAGCGACTCCGATCCCCTGCAGACCTTCGATCGCCTCGAGTCCGAGGTGCGGAGCTATTGCCGGAGCTTTCCGGTCGTCTTCGAGAGCGCGCGCGGCGCGCGTCTGCGCGACGAGTCGGGGCGCGAGTACGTCGACTTCTTCGCCGGCGCGGGCGCCCTCAACTACGGCCACAACGATCCGAAGCTCCGTCGCCGCTTGATCGAGTACATCGAGCAGGACGGCGTGACGCACGGACTCGACATGGCGACGACCGCGAAGGCCGACTTCCTCGAGGCCTTCGAGTCACGAATCCTCGAGCCGCGAGGGCTGGAGTACAAGATCCAGTTCCCGGGCCCGACCGGGACGAACGCCGTCGAGGCCGCCCTCAAGCTCGCCCGCAAGGTGACCGGCCGGGAGGGAGTCATCGGCTTCACGAACGCCTTTCACGGGATGACGCTCGGAGCGCTCGCCGTCACCGGCAACGGCTTCAAGCGGCGCGGGGCCGGCGTCCCGCTCACCTTCGGCGATGCACTGCCCTTCGATGGGTTCATGGGCGAGGACGTGGACACGCTCGACCTCTTCGAAGCGATGCTCGCAGACAAGGGGAGCGGGCTCGCGGCGCCCGCGGCCGTCATCCTCGAGACGATCCAGGCGGAGGGCGGCGTCAACGCAGCCAGCGACGCCTGGCTGCAGCGGCTCGAGCAGATCTGTCGTCGCTTCGGGACGCTCGTCATCGTCGACGACATCCAGGTCGGGTGTGGTCGGACGGGTCCCTTCTTCAGCTTCGAGCCCGCCGGCATCGAGCCGGACATCGTCTGTCTCTCGAAATCGCTCTCCGGGTATGGATTGCCGATGGCGGCCGTGCTGATCCGTCCGGAGCTCGACGTCTGGGAGCCCGGCGAGCACAACGGGACCTTCCGCGGCAACAATCACGCCTTCGTGACCGCGACCGCCGCGCTCGAGACCTATTGGAGCGACCCCGCGCTCTCGAGCGCGGTGGAGAAGAAGGGCGAGCTCATCCGGACGCGACTCGAGGCGATCGCCGAGCAGCATCCCTGGATCGCGCCGCACGTGAGGGGCCGAGGGCTGATCCTGGGAATCGAGACACGGGATCCCGCGGATGCCCAGCGCATCTGTCAGGCGGCCTTCGAGAAGGGGCTCATCATGGAGTCGGCGGGGCCCGAGGGTGAGGTCGCCAAGGTGATGCCTCCGCTCGTGATCGGAGAGGTGGACCTGAAGGAAGGACTCGAGCTGCTCGAGGCGGCGATCCGTCGGGTCGATTCGACGAGAGGGGCCGGATCGAGCGACACGGCGGACTCGTGATCCGTCAGAATGCAGGGTCGGACGATCCTCGACGATCCGGGGGTCGGCCCCGACTCGAGCCCCAACCCAAGGAGGTGCCATGATGACGACCGAAGACATCTATCCCTCCCGCACGGGAGGTGAGGCGACGGTGATCCCGCGCAAGGACCCGATCGTCCATCCGAGACCGCAGTCCCTCATCGGATCGGAGGGCTCCGGCGAGTCCGCTCTCGCCGGCGGACCCCTCTCTCGCGCTCAGCTCGATCGCTACGAGGAGTCCGGCTATCTCGCCTTCGACTCGATCCTCTCGAGCGACTCGCTGCGCGAGATCCAGACACGCGCCCAGGCCTTGCGGGAGGCGGCCGTCACGGAGTCGCTCACCGACCCGGAGATCATCCGGGAGCCGGGCAGCGACGAGGTCCGATCGATCTTCGCGGTCCACCAGAACGACTCCGTCTTCGCCCGGCAGCTGCGCGCGCACGGGCTGACCGCGATCGCCGAACAGATCCTCGGAGGACCGGCCTACATCCATCAGTCGCGCATCAACTACAAGCCCGGCTTCGTCGGCCGCGAGTTCTACTGGCATTCCGATTTCGAGACCTGGCACGTGGAGGATGGGATGCCTCGGATGCGCGCCTTCAGCATCTCGATCAGCTTGACCGAGAACCGCGCCCAGAACGGCCCGGTGATGGTGATCCCGGGATCCCATCGCCATTACGTCTCCTGTCCCGGCTGGACGCCCGAGGAGCATTATCGCACCTCGCTGCGCCGCCAGGAGCTCGGCGTGCCGCCGCGATCGATCCTGACGCGACTCGTCGAGGACGGAGGCGTCCACAGCCCGACCGGTCCGCCCGGCTCGGCCATCCTCTTCGACTGCAACCTGATGCACGGCTCGAACGGAAACATCACCCCGTTTGCGCGGACGAACCTCTTCGTCGTCTTCAACAGCATGGAGAACGAGCTCGTGGCGCCCTTCTCCGGACAACCACCCCGGCCCGGATACATCGGCTGCCGTCGTCCGCAGAAGCTCGGATGACCGTCGTCGTCGCCAGCTTCGTCGTCTTCCTCGCGCTCTTCGCGCTGGTCGGGATCGCATCCCATCGAAGGGCGCGAGGAGACGCGGCCGACTACCTGGTCGCGAGCCATAGCGTACAGCCCTGGCTCGTGGGCCTGTCGGCCGTGGCGACCAACAACAGCGGCTACATGTTCATCGGCGTGATCGGCTATACCCACGCCGTCGGGCTTCCCTCGATCTGGCTGATGGTGGGCTGGATCCTGGGCGACGTGGTCGCCTCGAGTCTCATCCATCGCAAGCTGCGCATCGCCACCGAGCGCAGCCATGCCGAGACCTTCGCGGGCATCCTGAGCCAGTGGCAGGGCACCGAGTTCCGGATCTATCGCCGCCTCGCGGCCGTGATCTCGCTGCTCTTCCTGGGGTCGTACGCCGCGGCGCAGCTCTCCGCGGGCAGCAAGGCGCTCTCCGTCCTCTTCGGCTGGGCGCCGGCGACCGGAGCCTGCGTGGGAGCCGGTATCGTCGTCGCCTACTGCTTCGCGGGCGGGATTCGCGCCTCGATCTGGACGGATGCCGCGCAGTCCTTCGTCATGGTCGTGGCGATGGGGATCCTCTTCGCCGTCTCGATCGACGCCCTGGGCGGATTCGCCGCGGCCTGGCAGGCGCTGGGAGAGGTGTCGCCGACCTACCGGAGCTGGATGCCCGTCGACCTCGGACTGGGCGAGCTCTGGGGGCCCGCCCTCTTCATCGTGGGCTGGCTCTTCGCCGGCTTCAGCGTCGCGGGCCAGCCGCACATCATGGTGCGATTCATGGCCCTCGACCGCCCCGAGCGGACGAACCGGGCCCGGCTCTACTACTACGCATGGTTCGTCGTCTTCTACTTCCTCGCGAACGGCGTGGGGCTGCTCTCACGCGTCCTGCTGCCGGTCAGCGAGAGCTTCGACGCCGAGCTGGCGCTCCCCACCCTCGCGCTGCAGCTCCTGCCGGACCCGATGGTGGGTCTGATCCTGGCGGGTGTCTTCGCGGCCACGATGTCGACGGCCGACTCGCTGATCCTCAGCTGTGCCGGCAATCTCAGCGAGGACCTGGTTCCCCGGGAGCGGCTGCCGCTGATGCTGGCGAAGGGAGCGACCCTCGCCACGACGGCCGTCGCCCTCGGCATCGCGCTCTTCGCAGAGCAGAGCGTGTTCGCGCTCGTCATCGCCTCGTGGGCCGTGATGGCCGCGGCCTTCGCGCCCCTGCTGACCGTCTATGCGCTGGGCGGGCGACCGAGCGAGGGGGTCTGCATCGCGATGCTCGTGGTCGGCGTCGGCTCGGTCTGGCTCTGGAAGCAGTTCTCGATCCTCGCGGACTACTACGAGGGGATCCTGGGCATCCTGCTCGGGCTGGCGGTCTACGGAGTCGGGCGGTGGCTCGGCTGGGCGAGGGGGCCGGCTCCCGCGAGCTCCAAGGACCCGGCTGGATCGGTCC
>CAYXLY010000206.1:0-8026 GCA_964466005.1 uncultured Spirochaetaceae bacterium
GACCCGATACCGCGGTACCCCGAGAGAAACGACGCGGCGCAGGCGCTGCACGCACCAGGAAGGAATCCAGGCATGGCCGAACCCCAGGACCTACTCATCCGTGGCGGAACGATCGTCGACGGTACGGGCGCCCCCGCCTATCGCGGGGACCTGCGTCTTCGCGGAGGGAGGATCGCCGAGATCGAGCCGAACCTCGAGCCGACGCGGGACGAGCGCGTCGTGGACGCCTCGGGTTGCAGCGTGGCGCCCGGGTTCATCGAGAGCCACACCCATCTCGACGGAGTGATGTGGTGGCAGCCCGATCTCGCGCCGCTGCCCGGCAACGGGGTGACGAGCGTGATCGGAGGCAATTGCGGCTTCGCGCTCGCGCCCACCCATGATGACCCGAAGGTCCGCGACGAGGTCATCAAGATCTTCTCGTTCTTCGAGGATTTTCCGGAGGGCCCGTTCAAGAGCCACCTGCCCTGGGATTGGCGGACCTGGTCCGAGTACCGGCGCTCGATGGAGGCGAACGTGCGAACGCCGCTCCATTTCGGTGCCTTCGTGGGGCACATCGCGTTGCGACTCGCGGCAATGGGGCTCGATGCCTGGGAGCGACCGGCGAAGCCCGAAGAGATCGTCCGGATGGCGGAGCTGCTCGAAGATGCACTGGCCGCCGGAGCGATGGGCCTGTCGACGAACCTGATGGATCACGATGGTCAGGATCGGCCCGTTCCCTCGCTCCACGCCGACGATGCGGAGCTCGCGGCGCTCCTCGAGGTCCTCGCTCGCCATCCGGGAGCAACCCTGCAGGTGGTCGTCGACAGCCTGATGCGGATGACCGCCATGCAGTCGACCGAACGTCTCGCGCGCTTGTCGGAGGGACTTCCGATCCGCATGCAGTGGGCGGGGGTGCCGACCCTGCAGTGGCAGCGCGATCTCGGACTCCAGGCGCCGCTCGCGGAGCTGCACGAACGCTTCGGCGCCGAGGGCCGGGACATCTGGACCGGCTACATGCACGTGCCGATCACGACCGTCGCCTCGATCGAACACTCGCTGCTCTTCGCTCAGTCGAACGACTACGTGTGGCACGAGGTCGTGACGGCCGAGACCGAGGAGGCGAAGCTCGCCCTTCTCCGCGATCCGGAATGGCGGTCCCGCGCCCGGCATTCCTGGGACGACGAGGCGAATCCGATCTCCCCCTTCCCGAAGCCCCAGGGCGCGATGCTCGACAACTCCGCGAACGGCGTCGGGCCGATCGGCGTGACGCTCGGCGCGTTCGCGGACGAGCTCGGCGTCCATTGCTCCGATGCGCTTGCCGAGTGGTTCGTGCGCAACGGGGTCTCCTCGACCGTGACGATGCCGCCCTGGGAGAAGGACGAGGACATGGTCGTGCGATTGATGCGCGACCCCAGATCGGTCGGCAACATCAGCGACGCGGGGGCCCATGGACAGATGTTCTGTGGCATCGGCTACAACCTCATGCTGTTCTCACACTACGTCCGAGAGGGCCTGATCACCCTCGAGGAAGCCGTCCACGTCCAGACCGGCAAGCTCGCCGATCATTTCGGGCTGGTCGATCGAGGTCGGCTCGCCGTCGGTAAGTGCGCGGACGTGACCGTCTTCGCGCTCGACGAGATCGAGATGCGACCGCAGCACAAGACCTATGACGTCCCCGATGGCAAGGGAGGACATACCTGGCGCTGGACGCGCGACCCGGGCCCCGTTCGGCTGACGGTCGCGAAGGGTGAGGTGACCTTCGATCACGGAGCCTTCACCGAGGCGCGTCCCGGCGAGCTGCTTCGTCCGAACGACGCGGCATGACATCCGCACGGACGGCACCGAAGGATGGGTTCCTGGTCAAGCTGGTCACGAATCCCGTCTCGACGTGGTTGATTCGCACGATCTGCTCTCCACTCGATCCGCTCGTGATGCGCGCGACCAACGGCCGATTCTCGACGATGGGGCCAACGGGCCAGAGCATGATCACGCTGACGATGACGGGCCGCCGCTCCGGTAAGCCGCGTTCCATTCAGCTCACCTCGATCGAGCATCTGGGGGACCGGCTCGTCGTCGCGAGCGCCATGGGTTCGGAGCGACACCCAGCCTGGCGCTACAACCTCGAAGCGAATGCGGACGTCGAGGTACAAGCCGTCGGCGAGCGATATCGCGCGCGGGCGGAGATGTTGAGCGACGACGAGAAAGGAGCGATCTGGGACGAGTTCCGCGAGCAGGTGCCGATGATCCGCGTCTACGAGCGTCGGACGGACCGGAACATCCGCGTCTTCCGGATTCGACGCGCTGAGACCGATTGAGCCGGTGAGGTCGCTGACCGGCGTGGCGACCCGCTGAGGCGCGCCGCGAGAGCGGGCCGGAGAGGACGAGCATGGGGCGTTTGGACGGCAAGGTGGCCTTCGTGAGCGGCGGTGCGCGAGGTCTCGGACGCGCGATGGTCGAGGAGTTCCTGGAGGAGGGGGCCCGCGTCGTGATCGGGGACGTGCTCGTCGACGACGCGCGCGCGGCGGCGACCTCGTTGGGCGCCGGATGCAGAGCGGTCGAGCTCGACGTCACGCACGAAGAGAGCTGGTCGGCGGCGATGCAGGCGACGCTCGAGGCGTTCGGTGGCTTGGACGTACTGGTGAACAACGCCGGAACGGCCGAGGGATCCGCCTTCGCCGACACCACGCTCGAGAGCTATCGGCGCGTGACCGAGGTGAACCAGACGGGAGTCTTCCTCGGGATGCGGGCAGCCGTCGAGCCCATGACTCGGCGCGGCGGCGGATCCATCGTGAACGTCTCGTCCATCGACGGCATGGTCGGAGCGACCGGGATCATCTCGTACATCGCCAGCAAATGGGCGGTCCGGGGGATGACCAAGGCCGTTGCGATGGAGCTCGCGACGGCCCACATCCGGGTCAACTCGATCCATCCGGGTCATGTCCACACGCTTCTCGCCTCCCAGCGCGGTGAAGATCGCGCACCGATCGAGGCGATGATCGAGGCGCATACCCGGCGCTACGCCCCGATGCGCCGCACGGGGACGCCACGCGAGATCGCGAAGCTCGCCGCGTTCCTCGCGTCGGACGACAGCTCCTACTGCACGGGATCGGAGTTCGTCGCCGACGGTGGCTTCACGGCGGGCTACCCGTCCCCTGGATTCGGCGCGTCCGACTGAATCGCTGCACGTCGAGCTGGTGATCCGCGGGGCGAACCGCACCGACTCGTTCCGGAATCCGGCGTCTCCGGTTCGCAGTCGCGCGCCCTCTCCCGCGCAGGCGGACTGCCCGCGTCTCGAAGACGATCAGCGCCCGCGACGACGATCCGGATCGTGGGCAGATCTTCGATCTGCGAGGTCCAGTCGTCGATCCGAGGATCATCAGGACGCTCGACGAGCGAGACGCTGCGCGCGTTCGACTCTGCCAGTCCGTCGACCCTGCGCACGAAGGACTTCGTGGTCACGCGCGGCGCGGCGAAGGTCACGAGGTGGACGTTGCGATAGCCCGAGTTCATGAGCCGGGTCGCGAGGTAGGCGACGATGGCGCCTCCCATACCGTGCCCCGTGAGGATCAGCTCTCGCTTCTTTCCGCTCTTTCCCGTCCCCAACGATTCGGGCACCTCGGGCAGGACGCGATCGACGAGCAGGTCGGACGCGGCCGACATCGCTCCGATCAGACGGCGTCTCGCTCGCGCCCCTCGTCCGTGCTCCGCGCCACGACCTCGAGCGAGAGCCCTTCCGCCTCGACGCGCAGCGAGCGCCGATGGGGATCGAGCAGCACGCGATCGGTCCCGAGCGCCGTTCCCCCGACACCGGGCTGCACCTTCGAATCGCGCGGCTCGTCGCTCTCCTCGACCGGCAGCTCGCCGGCCTCGAGGTCGATCTCGCCGCTGCCCGCCTGGCTGCGTCGCTCCCGTCCGCTGGAGGTCACCGTGGCCGTGGCGCCGGAGGCGTCGGCGAGCACGAAGGCCTGCTCGCCCTCGACCGGCCGCTTGTGACACCAGTCGAGGGCACCGGGCAGATCGGGAAAGCGCTGCAGGCATTCCTGCACCAGCAGGATCGAAGGCGCCTGCCCGCCCCGACCGCCCGTCCCCCAGAGCATCGGCCCCGCCACCACCGCGAGCCCGGCCTCGTTCACTCCCGCGATCGACGAGACCAGCCACGGCAGCGTGATCTCGACCGAGCCGAAGCCCACCGCCGGCCGGCTCTCCCGCACGATCCAGGCGGCCTCGCCCGGACGCGCCGCGGGCAGCGTGCGCTCGAGCACGACCGCCCGATCCGAGCCTTCCGACCGCGCCCGGTGGCCGCCACCCACCGCGTCGTGGGTGCGCAGCGAGGCGCGCCGCGCGAGCAGCCCCCCCGCGACGCCGCCCGCCCGCAGTCGGAGATGAAGCTCGAGCAGCGAATCGACCGGCACGTCGGCCCGCCGAGCCAGCCCCTCGAGCCGCTCGGCCAGATGAGCGAAATGACGATAGAGCTCGCGGCCGGCGCCGGCGCCGCGCAAGGGGCCACTCGTCAGCCCCCGCAGATCCGGCCATCGGCTCCGCTGCAGCGACAGCTCGGCCCGCGCCAGCTCGGCGCGAATCGCAGTCGCCCCGGCCGTCCCCTGGGCGAAGCCCATGTCCCGCGGATGGCCCGCACACTCGATCGTCGTCCACATCGGGTGGGGACCTTCCTCTCGTCGGCCTCTCGTCGGCCTCTCGTCGGCCTCTCGTCGGCCTGTCGTCGGCCTGCCGTCGACCTCGTCGACCGACCGCGCTGCCTGCCCCGCCTGCCCTGTCCGCTCTGCCCTCTTACCGATCCGCGCGTGCCACCGGGACGCCCGCGCAGGGCTCGGCTCACGTCAGCGGATCGGCTCACGCTGGATCTGCAGGACCTCGTTCAGCGAGCCCGTGCGGTAGCCCTCGAGATCGAGCGAGACGTACCGGAAGCCGAGAGGCTTGATCGTCTCCACGATGCGAGCCGCCATTTCCGGGTCGAGGGCCCGAGGAAGCTCCCGCGGCTCGATCTCGACCCGGGCGAGCTCGCCGTGATGGCGGAGGCGGACCTGACGGAAGCCGAGCGCCCGCAGCCGGGCCTCTCCCTGCTCGACCTGATCGAGTCGCTCCTCCGTGACCTCCGTGCCATAGGGCAGGCACGACGTGAGGCAGGCCGAGGCGGGCAGGTCGGCGGTCGGCAGACCGGCCGCTCTCGACAGCTCGCGGATCTCGGCCTTCGAGAGATCGGCCTCGAGGAAGGGAGCGAGCACCGCATGCTCGTGGGCCGCGCGATGGCCCGGGCGGAAGTCGCTCGTGTCGTCGGTGTTGACGCCGTAGGCGATGCGATCGAAGCCGAGCTCCGAGCCGAGCCGGTCCATCACGTCGAAGAGCTCGCTCTTGCAGTGGTAGCAACGGTCGGCCGCGTTGGCGCGGTACTCGGGGCGCTCCATCTCGTGCGTCTCGACGAAGCGATGCGGGAGGTCGAAGCGTCGCACGATCTCTTCGGCCATCTCGCGATGGCTCTCGGGATAGGAGGCCGAGACCGCCGTCACACAGAGAGAGTCCTTCCCGAGCGCGCGCTGCGCCGCCCAGGCGAGATAGCTCGAGTCGACCCCGCCCGAGAAGGCGATCAGGACCCGGCCCGCTCTGGCCAGAGACGCGAGCAGGGCATCCTGCTTCGCGAGGAGCGCCGCCGACGGCTCAGTCGGGCCGAGCACACCGGAAGTCGTCGATCGATCGGGGGAGGAGGTCGCCACGCTTCGAGCTTACGAAGGTGCCCGAGAGGGGTCAAGCGAGGCCCGGACCGGGCAGGATCGGGCAGGATGGAAGGACGCGACGTATCATGGACCGGACGTCTCGCATCGCGGGAGGTCGGGCAGGTCGGGGGCAGCGCATCGGGGCGCCGCCCCGAGCCGTGACCGGAAGCGCGACCGGGAGCCGCGACCGCAGCGCGAGGGCGGAATCGGGAGGCAAATTGGAGAAGCTGCGTGTGGGCCTGCTCTTCGGGGGGCGCTCGGTCGAGCACGAGGTCTCGATCGTCTCGGCCAGGTCCATCCTGTCGGCTCTCGACCGGACACGCTACGAGGTCTCCCTGCTCGGGATCGATCCCGATGGCCGTTGGCATCTGGCCGACGCCGAGACCCCGCTCGTCGAGGTCTTCGACGCGCCCGAGATCTTCCTTCCGCCGATCCCCGCGCCGGGCGGGTCCGACCGTCTCCGGCTCGACGTGCTCTTTCCGATCGTCCACGGCCGGGGCGGCGAGGACGGCTCGCTCCAGGGCCTCCTCGACCTGACCGAGATTCCCTACGTCGGATCGGGCGTGCTCAGCTCGGCGGTCCAGATGGACAAGGACGTGGCCAAGCGGCTCCTGAGTGCCGCGGGGCTGCCCGTGACGCCCTGGATCGCCTTCTCGGCCGCGCGCCTGGCCCACGACGGGCTGCGGGCGGCGGCGGATCGCGCCGCGGAGGAGATCGGCCTGCCCGCCTTCGTGAAGCCCGCGAACTCGGGATCCTCGGTCGGCATCTCGCGCGCCGACTCGGTCGAGGACCTCGTCGGCGCCCTCGCCGAGGCGCTCCGCTACGACCGGAAGATCCTCGTCGAGGCCGCGGTGACCGCTCGCGAGATCGAGGTCGCCGTGCTGGGCAACGAAGATCCACGAGCCTCCGTGCCCGGCGAGATCCGCGCGCGTCAGGCCTTCTACGACTACGACGCGAAGTATCGGGACGACTCGACGGAGCTCGTCATCCCCGCCGACCTCGACCCCTCCCAGGTCGAGAGCCTGCAGGAGACCGCGATCGCCGCCTATCGGGCGCTCGAGGCCGAGGGCATGGCGCGGGTCGACTTCCTGGTCGAGCAGGAGACGGGCCTCGCCGTGATCAACGAGCTGAACAGCCTGCCCGGCTTCACCGACGTCTCCATGTATCCGAAGCTGTGGGAGGCCTCCGGGCTCCCCTACCCTGCGCTCCTGGACCGGCTGATCGAGCTCGCCCTCGAGCGCCATGCGGCGCGGGCGAAGCTCGAGACCCAGGCGCCGCCTGCGATGCGAGACGGGGCGTGAGTGGGATCGCTGGTCGGGTCGACCGCCGAGGTCGAGCACCGAGGTCGACCGGTCGATGACCGTCGAGCTCCTCCGCGGAGGAGCCGGAGAGCCGGGCGAGGACCCGGAGCGGGGACCCGGAGCCAGAGCAGGAGCAAGGAGCAGGTCGGGATGAGCAGACGAGATGCAGAGAGCGACGAGACGCGGGCTGCAGAGGGAGCCCAGATCCCGATTCCGATTGCGGGTCTCGACCACGTAGTCCTTCGCGTGCGCGACCTCGAGCGATCGATCGGCTTCTACGAGCAGGTGCTGGGATGCCGCGAGGAGCGCCGGCTCGAGGAGCTCGGCCTCGTCCAGCTCCGCGCCGGAGCCAGCCTGATCGACCTCGTCGACGTCGACTCGCCGCTCGGACGCGCCGGGGGCGGCGATCGCAGCCCCGATGGCCCCAACCTCGATCACTTCGCGCTCTCGCTCAGCGCGCTCGACGAGGAGGCGCTCCGCTCGCATCTCGCCCGCTTCGGCGTCGAGGCCGATGAGACCGCTCAACGCTACGGCGCCCAGGGAACGGGCCCTTCGATCTACATCCGCGATCCCGACGGCAATACCGTCGAGCTCAAGGGCCCCCCTTCGGCGGAGGGCAGCCGGACGGGATCGGATCTCGACCGCGCCGCGGGCTCCTGAGCCGATGGAGCGGACCCGGCGCAGCGAGGCGACGGAGAGCGCCGGACTTCGAGCGACCCGATACGCCGTGCTCGAGGCCGCTCGCGAGATGGATCGGGCGGGCCTCACCGAGGGAACGGCCGGCAACGTCTCGGCCCGGACCCCGGCAGACGAGGTCGTCCTGACGCCAACCGCCCTGTCCTATGGCGAGATGGAGATCGAGGATCTCGTCGTGACGGATCTCGAGGGTCGGATCCTGGCGGGCCGCCGCGAGCCCACGACGGAGATCGCCCTCCATCTCGCCTGCCTGCGGCGACATCGCGACATCGCGGAGATCGGAAGAGCACACGTCTGAACTCCAGTCACTCCGGAGAATCT
>CAYXLY010000207.1:0-7987 GCA_964466005.1 uncultured Spirochaetaceae bacterium
TTGACCGGATGTCCCAGGATGTGCTCGACGACCTCGAAGCCCTGGTTCATGCAATTCTTGATCAGCGGATAGCCGACCAACGCGCCGACCATGTAGATGCCGGGGACGTTCGACTCGTATCGTTCGGAGACGTCGGGGATCGCCTCCTTGTCCTCGCTCGGGAACCGGATGCCGAGGCCTTCGAGGAAGGAGCGCGGAGGCGTCGCCCCCAGACGACCGATGACCAGATCGCACTCCACCTTCACCTCGGCCCCGTCCTTCGTCCGGAAGACCGCTCCATCGGACTCGAAGCGGTCCGCGGTCGCGTGGGTCAGGTAGCTGATCTCGCCCGACTTGATCTTGGATTCGAGCGCCGCCTTGTTCATCGGCTTCGCGCGATCGATCTCGTCGCGCCGGTTGACGATGGTGACCTCGT
The DNA here is from genome assembly GCA_964466005.1 of uncultured Spirochaetaceae bacterium. GTDB lineage: Bacteria > Myxococcota_A > UBA9160 > UBA9160 > UBA4427 > UBA4427. The sequence continues at coordinate 416 of CAYXLY010000207.1, forward strand.
TGCCGTTCTCCGCCAGGGCGATCGCGTTCTCGATCCCCGCGTCGCCCACGCCGACGACGACGATCCGTCGATCTTCGAAGGCCTGGGGATCATCGAGCTGATAGGTCACCCAGGGCTGCTCGTCCCCCGGAACGCCGAACTTCCGGAGATCTCCCTGGACACCGATCGCGAGCACGACGTGCGTCGCCTCGATCACGCGCGCGCCACTCGGGTCTCGGACGTGGATCTGGAAGGCGCCTTTGGTCCCCTGGATGTCGAGGACCTCGCAGGATTCCACGAGTCGGGTTCCGGCTCCGCGAACCGCCTCCGCCCACCACTCGAGGATCTGCTCCCGAACGGCCTCCTCGAAGGTCATGCGGAGCTCCGCCTGCAGCGGGAGCTGCGGCGGCTCGGCCATCACGAGCTTGCCCTTCTGGTACTTGACGATCGTGTCCGCGAGCACCGACCGCTCGTAGAGCGTGTGCCGGATCCCGCGCTCGGCCGCCCGGACGCCGGCCGCGATGCCCGCCGGGCCCGCGCCGATGATGGCGAGCTCGACGTCCGCAGGAGCGGGCGGGGGGGAGGCATCGGAGACCGGGCGCGCCGGCCTCTGGACTTCCTCCCCGATCGGCTTCCCGACTGGCTCGACAATCGGCTCGGCGCGACTCTCTGGACTGCTTTGCGCGGGCGGCGGCTCGCTCGCCGGAGTCGGGCGGGGCGGCTCCGACGAGGCCGGGGCGCTCGCCTCCGGTCGCGGAGGCGCCTCGATACTGCCGACCCCGGTCGCCTCGACCTCGCTCGACGCTTCGCTCGTCCCGGTCGACTCGGCCGACTCGGCCGACTCGATCTTGAGGCGCAAGACGACGCGATCGGCGAGCTGGATCTCCTCGCCTCCCCGGAGAAGAAGGCGCTCCGATACCTCGCGTCCATCGACCAGCGTTCGATTGACGCGACTCTTGTGGACGAGGAAGAGCTCCTCGCCCTCCCACTGCAGCTCGGCGTGGAGTCGGGAGATGCTCTGATCCGAGACCTGGACGTCGCAGGCGAGACCGCGCCCGATCGTCGTCGTGTCGGCTCCGACCTCGAAGACCCGCCCCGCCTGATCCGGCAAGCCGCCCATCACGGTCAACGTCGCTCGCATCGACCCTCTTCCCGCTCTCCAGGCATGCAGACCCGCCCGGGCACCGAGCCCGGTGAGCAGTCTACGCAGCCGCGCCTCGCAAGGCAAAGGAAACGCCTTGGGCTTTCACGAGTCGATCGGCGCGCCCGCTCCTCGCCCATACCGGACATGAGTTGCCCCAAGGACCAGGAAGGACACATGCGCCCCGCATGGCACGGGCGGATCCTCGAGGGCGGAGACCGGAGCGAGCGCGATCCGATCCCCGAATCTCCGGCCTCGTCCCCTCGACACTCAAGGAAGGGTCCGGGAAGGCCGATTTCCCATTCCAGACCAGGCCTTTGTCCCGGCTGGATTGCGCGACCCATGTCTGCCTATCTCCGATTCTTCGAGCTCGAACGTCCTCCCTTCGGCGAGTCGTCGAGCTCGCGTGTGGTCCTCGGGACGAAGGCGATTCGCGAAGCCCTCGCCCGCATCCGGTCGGGTCTCGAGGAGGACGCGTCCCGGATCTGCGTGAGCGGGGGGGCGGGCGTGGGCAAGACGAGCCTCGCGCGCGCCCTGCCCAAGCTGCTCGGCGACGGCACCCGCGTCGCCGTGATCCTCGACCCGGAGGTCCCGTGGGACGCCCTTCGTGACCCGATCGCCCGCCAATGGGGTCTCGCCGAGCACGGACTGGCTCGGACGCGGCTCGTCGAGGCCGCGCGAGAGCACCGACTGGTGCTCGTCGTCGACCGCGCCGAGAGCGCGAGCGAGGAGATGCTCGATCATCTCGACGTCCTCCTCTCCTACCGGAGCGAAGACGAACGTCCCGTCGTGCAGAGCGTGCTGCTGGCGAACCTCGATGTCCGTCCGCCTCGCCAGCCGGGTCCCCTCGTCTGGTGGCTCGATCGCATCCACACGCTTCAGCTCGAGCTCTCGCCGCTGTCCCGGGCGAGCGTGGCCGGCTACATCGAGAAACATCTGAAGCGCGCCGGGCGGGCCGACGGTCTGCTCTTCAGCGTCGAGGCCGCCCATGCGATCCACGAGCAGACGGGCGGTGTTCCGAGCGAGATCGGAAGGCTCTGCGAACGCCTGCTCGGCGAGGCCGCGCGGCTGGGTCTGGCGGAGATCGACGCCGAGCTCGTGTACACCGCTCGCTTCGGCCTGGAGCCGACGGGGACCCCGGTCGACGACGGGAAGCCGCAGGCGACCCGGCCGATCGAAGAGACGGAGATCGCGGAGGAGACCGACGAGCCGACGACCTCGGCAGCGAGCGCGGAGCCGGACCCGGTCGTCGATGCGGCCTCGAGCGACGCGATCACGCAGGGACGGGACGATCCCGAGGAGACTGCCGCATGCGACGGCCTCCTCTCCCATCCGACCCCCGGAGAGGAGCGAGGGGCCTTCGCCATCGGCGGCTGGACCCCTTCGCTGCGGGGCGCTCTCGCCGTCGCAGCCGTGCTCGTCCTGACGGCGCTCGGCCTGCTCCAGCTCCGCCCGGAGCGGCAGGCGGCCCAGGATCTGGCGAAGATCGAGCCCGGCGGGTCGACAGAGACGCGAGCGTCATCGAAGGCACTCCGGGGAGATCGACACCCGACCGTGTCTCCCGCCAGGACGTCGGAAGCTCGCGAGCGCCGAGATCGGACCTCTGGCGGACCGCCGATTCTGGCCCGGCTGCGCGGTCCGGTGCTCGTCGAACCGCTCGACGGCCGCGCTTCGGACGACTCCGAGCGGCCGCGATCGGCCGAGCGCGATGGGGGAGATCGCTGAGGGGGATCGTTGACTTGGAGTCTGGAGAGCGGGACCTACTCTCCAGAGCGAGGTCGGGTCCGGAGCTTCCGGAGCCCTCGACCGTGGAATCAGGGTGATCCGCGAGCCATTCCCGCTCGAGCGGACGGATCCCGAGGCCCGAGGGCAGGAGGAGAACCGACATGAGTGCGTACCTGGGCGACGCCGTGCTTCTCTATCTCCAGGAGCTGATCGATTGGGAGTCCTATTTCAGCTGGCGCAAGGGCGAAGCCAGCGATCTCGAGATCGACCGCGCCGCTCTCCGCGAGGTCCTCGAGACGGCTGCCCGCATCTGCGAGGAGCAGGAGCCCGCGCTGCGGGCCGGCTGGCACGAATGCGCCCGGCTCGAGGACGGAGAGGTCGTCTACCCGCCCCATATCGCGGAGACCTACGCCAAGCTCCGTGACGCCGGCCTCATCAGCTTCGGGGTGGACGAGCAATACGGCGGGTTCGGATTGCCGAGCTTCGTGGCCAACGTCCTGCTCCAGATGTACTCGCGCGCAGACGCGGGGCTGATGACGATTCTCGGCCTGCAGGCCGGAGTCGCCGAGGACATCCAGAAATTCGGGTCGGAGGAGCTCAAGAAGACCTATCTCCCGCGCTTCGCCTCCGGCGAGGTGATGGGGGCGATGGATCTCACGGAGCCTCAGGCCGGATCCGACCTCGGCGCCATCCAGACCTCCGCCACCCGCGAGGGAGATCGTTATTTCCTCGACGGCCAGAAGATCTACATCACGAACGGCGGCTGCGAGATCCACCTCGTCCTCGCTCGGGATGCCGAGACCTTCGAGCAGTCCAAGGGCACGACCAAGGGACTCTCGCTCTATCTGGTCCCGCGAACCCTGCCCTCGGGTGAGAAGAACGGCCTCGAGGTCACCCGCCTCGAGGAGAAGCTCGGCATCCACGGCTCGCCCACGGCGGCGATCCAGTTCACTCGCGCCGAGGGGTTCCTGGTCGGAGAGCAGGGCGAAGGATTCAAGGCGATGCTGTCCTTGATGAACAACGCTCGTCTCGGCGTGGCGGCGCAGGGCGTGGGAATCGCGGAAGCCTCGCTCGACGTCGCGATCCGCCACGCCCGGGATCGCATCCAGTTCGGCGTACCCATCGCGGACCAGCCTCTCATGAAGGATCGGCTCGCGCGCATGGTCCTCGAGCTCGAGGGCAGCCGCGCCCTCCTCTACCGGGCCTGCGCCCTGGTCGATCAGAACGATGCCATCGAGACCGCCCTGGGCCGCGCCCGTAACGGCTCCTCCGAGCTGTCGGCGGCGGAGCGCGTCGAGCTCGAGGCCCTTCACGAGCGCAACGCCACACGCATCCGCCTGCTCACGCCGCTGGCCAAGTACATGGGGACGGAGGCGGCCGACTTCATCAGCCGCGAGGCGATCCAGATCCACGGCGGTCTCGGATTCATGGCGGAGAGCGAGGTCGGCAAGCTCCATGGCGACGCGATCATCACGACCATCTATGAAGGGACGTCGGAGATCCAGGTCTCCTTCGCGCTCAAGGAGATCGGCAAGGGGGCGCTCACCGTCGTCTTCGAGGGGCTCGAACGCGAGCTGGAGACCTTCGAAGACCCCGAGCTGAAGGAGCTCGCCGACAAGGTGCTCGTCGGGATGAACCTGATCCTCGACTCCTCGAGCGCGTTGCTCGCCGACTTCAGCTATGCGCTGATGTCCGCCCAGTCGCTGGCCGAGGTGGTCACCAGCGTGATCGCGGGCGCCGAGCTGCTCCGTCAGGCGAAGGCCGATCCGCGCCGACTGGATCTCGCCGCCTCGTGGATCAATCGCCGCATGGTGGACCTGGAGGGCCGGTGCCGCAGGATCAAGGAGGGATCGAAGGCCCGGCTGGCGCGTTGCGACAACGTGATCGCGCTCGCGGAATCCTGAGGGCGATCGCGGGGACGGAGCCGGGCGCGAACGAGTCCCTGCCAGAGTCGTCTTCGAGACGGCGAGTCGAGCCTCGGAGAGGTCGCCGGAGTCGAGGGCGAGCGCCTTCCGTCCCCCCGGCGAGGTGCAGGGGCGGTTTGTACACCTTGCACGCCTGCCTCGGTGGGTCATTACGGCGACGGGCTCGGGCTGGACCTCAGCAGTCGGCGCTCGGCCCAACCGACGGCTTCGACCTCCGCAGGCGACGAGGACGGCTGGATCCCGTCGACCCGAATCCGATCGGAGACGCCGGCTCGACCAGTCCGTTCGGGCGTAGGCTGCCTCGGCCTCACGAAGGAGACGCCTGGAGCTCGAGCCTGACTCCTGTAGCCTCCGGGCCCCATGCAACGCCTCGGGCCCTGCCTCGCCGAGGCCGATCCCTCCCAGCGAGTGCGTCGTCGATCCCGACGCCCGCCCAGAGTCGACGAGGGCGCTCATGGACGGCATATCTCTTGCTAAAACTCTTGCTATAAACAGGCGGCAGGAGGAATCAAGCATGTCTCTTTCGAAGATCGGAAACCGAAGACGAGTCGGATTCGTTCGAGGCTCTCTCGTCGGATCGGGACTCGTGGCGCTGGCGATCGGCGGATGCGCGTCGCAGGGGAATCTCTCGGAGGTGAACTCGCGACTCGACTCCATCGATCAGCGGCTCGACCAGATGTCCTCGCAGCTCGAGGAGACGCAGGCCAGCGCGGAGTCCGCCGAGGAGACCGCGGAGAGGGCCATGCGCCGCGCAGAGCAGGCGGAGACGAACGTTCGGGCTGCTGCATCCCGCGCGGATGCGGCCGCCGAGAAGGCTGCCGCCGCCTTCGAGAAGACCGTCCGGAAGTAGTCGGGCTCGGGCGACCCCGCCCCGCTCCGCTCCGAGGTCCAGCCCCGGCGCCTCCGACTCCTCCTCTTCGAGGTCCGCGAGATCCGCGAAGAAAGAGGGCGTGCAGGCGCCGGGGCCGCGACTCCAGAGGCCTTCCCGGAAGGCGATCAGGGAAGCGCGCCGACCTCGACGGGAATGCCGTCGGCGCGCTCGACGGCGCTCCAGACCCGCTCGACGTCGACGTGTTTCAGGAGGCCGAGTTCGCGCGGCAGCGACAGGGCCGCGGCGAGCGTGTCGGGCAGCCGGTCGTAGATGTCCGGATGCACCTCGACGAAGAGCTTCTTCCCGTTGGTGCCCCACTTGTAGGGCTCGTAGATCAACGACACCGGCGTCCCTCTCTCGACCCGTTCGAAGAGCGCCTGCATCACGTCCTCGTAGAGACGGACGCATCCATGCGTCGACCCGCGCCCGATCGACCAGCGCACGTTGGTCCCATGGATGCCGTAGGAGGAGGTCCCCAGCGTCATCCAGCGCGAGCCCAGGGGATTGTCCTCGCCGGGCTGCACCTGCTTCGACAGATAGGGCTTCTCCTGCCGAATGGATTCGGGCACGGCCCAGATCGGATCGACCGATTTCGCACCGATCCGGAACTCCCGGATCGGAGTCGGATCCTCCGCATCACCGACGGCCACCGCATGCACCCGGACGGGTCCCGCGCCCGTGAAATCGTAGAGACGCATCTCGGGCAGGTTGATCACGAGTCCCTCGGGATCGGCAGCGGGCAGCACGAATCGCGTCGGAAGCCGGACGATCGTGCCGGGCGGCGGGATCCAGGGATCGACCTCGGGATTCAGACGCTGGATCGCCTCGAAGCCGAGGCGATGGAGATAGGCGACGTCGTGGATCGTCTGGCCCGGCTCGACCAAATGGGCCGTCTCCTCTCCGACGACCGGCCGGAGCCTCATCCAGGCCTCGTCCTCCTCGGCCCGAGCGTCGCTCGCGAAGGCGAACGCCCAGAGGATCGGCATGAGAAGACGGATCGCTCCGTGTCGAGAGCTCGAAGACATGGCTCGGCCAGTCTGCCACAGACCTCGCCGGGTTCCGATCCCCTGAACGCGGGGGATCCGGGTCGATCCCTCTCGATTCCAGGACGGATCGCCCCGGATCATCGGCTAGACTGGAGCGTCGCCGCGACGGCCCTGGCATGCGTGGTGCGCTCGGGCGAGCGCGCCGGAGAGAGCAGCGCGAGGGCGAGCGAGAGCGAGGGATCGGGGTCCATGGCGGGAGCCCTTCCGCGGCCGGATCCGGACCGGGGCCCGCGCGGCGGGCGACACGCATGAGGAGACAGCAGGAAGATGGGAATCACGGCCGCGGACCTGATGACGAGCCAGGTCGCCACGCTCACGCCCGAGATGACGTTGAAGGAGATGGACGCCCTGCTGGTCAAACGGGGCATCAGTGGTGCGCCCGTCGTCGAGATGCGCCAGCTGGTCGGAGTCGCCTCGCAGGCGGACGTCGTACGCGCTCTCTGGAAGGGTGGCGTCGAGGCCTCGAAGGTGGCGCCCTATCACTCGAGCCCCTTTCCGATCCCGCTCCCGGCTCTGGAAGAGATCGCGAAGGAGGCCCACCAGGTCAGCGAGCGGATGATCCAGAGCAAGGTCCGGGACATCATGACGACGGATCCCCTGGTCGCCCATCCCGACGACCCGATCGAGCAGGTGGCCGAGCGCATGGTCCTCGATCAGATCCATCGCCTGCCGGTCACGGACGTCGGCACCGGACATCTCGTCGGCATCATCACGACCCTCGACCTCGTGCGCGCGATCACGACCTATGGACTCGTGACGGTCGCCTGAGTCCCTCGACGATCAGCTCGGCTTGGGACTCCCCTCCTGGAGGGTCCACCGCATGGGCGCGCGCTTCACGCCACCGACGAAGCTCGATCGGACACGCGCCACGGCGCCGGTCCGCTC
>CAYXLY010000208.1:0-7964 GCA_964466005.1 uncultured Spirochaetaceae bacterium
TCTTCCGATCTACCACGAAGTCCGGGCGATCGAGCGGGATGGTGAGGTGGTCGGGCAGGTCCGCCTCCTCTTCGACGGCCCTCACGATGCCTCGAAGATCGAGACGCATGAGACCAACCGACCCGTCGACGCGGAGATCAGCTACTGGCTCGGTCGACAGCACTGGGGCCAGGGCATCGCGGGCGCCGTCATCCGTCTCTTCACCCTGCTCGCCTTCCAGAAGCGGCCGCTCGCCTCGATCTTCGCCCGCGTCGACGAGGCGAATACGGCGTCGCGCCGCGCCCTCGAGAAAGCGGGCTACCGGGACGAGGGCGACCTCGCCGCCGAGCTGGCTGGTGCCTCTCGAATCCGGACGCTCCGCTGCTTCCGCGCCGACTATCTCGAGGTCGAGTCCGATCTCGACCGCGGCGACGCATCGCGACCGCCTCATACGCACGGTCGGAGCCACCCCGGTCGAGGCGACTCCCCATCGGCGCCGCTGCCCGGCGGCGCCTGAGCTCACGCACGGCGTCCAGACACCGATCGGCGGCCAGGAGAGCTTTTCCTACCGGATTGAGGCACCGCACCGGCGCCCTGGCCTCTGGTCGGGCCCGATCGCCGACGAGGCGGGGAAAGCGTGGCGAGTAGCGGCAGGAGCGTTCCAGGCTCTAGGACCGCATTCGTTCGAAATGCGAGTGCTCGAGCGCTGGTTTGGAGAGCGGTCCATCATCCCTACCTGCGGCCGATGAGCAAGTGCGATTTCCCGGACTTCGAGCTGGCTCTCGAGGATCTCGCGTTCCAGTACGGCTCGTACAGCACGCGGTTCATCGATCACGTCTCGGCGGTCATCGAACGGCTCGGCAATGAGAGCCACAGGCAGATCCTGCTGGGCAATCTCGACGAAGCGAAGGGCGGAACCCACGACGTCGAGCTGCCGGCCGATGTCCTCGCCAGCGTCGTCGGACAGCTGCATACCCGTTTGTATCATCGCTCTCAGGAGGCCCTGGGCCTGCTCCCAACGGCGGGCGCGAAGGCGCGCCCCGGTGCCCGGGTCGACTGTGGAGCCAGCAATCCTCCCGTCTGTGCGAAACGACCGAGCTTGCAGCCATAGACGGGAGGATTGCTGGCTCATCCTCTCGCGAATCTTCAGTCAGATTTTCGAGAGACTCAGGGCCCAAGGCCGAGAGCCTTTTTCTTATACAGAACGAATATCCTGTTCGAGCAACTCCAGCCCGACCCGCCAGAACCGGTCCACAGCCGTTCCGCGAGGCTAGTGTTCGTCGGCCCGTGGTGAGGCTCGCCACGGTCTTCGACTCGAGGTCGGCCTCCCGATCGACGGTCATCGAGCACGAGAACGTTCGAGGGCGCGGCCGGGGCCCGTCCAACAGAGATCCGAGAGGAGAGCGAGAAGATGTCGAGAGTGAAGGTCCATCTGTGTCTGACGGCGTGCGTCATCGTGCTCGGCGCGTGTGCCAGGGCCCCGATCCCCTACCAGGATCCCGTGCCGGTGACGCCCCCGAGCGGACCGATCGCCGTCCGGCAGGCCGTGACGATCTTCGACGCCTCGGGCTCACAGGCGGACCGCTTTGCAGACGGCAAGGCCACGCTCGAGTCGGTGGTGGCCGCGATGCCCGACGGGGCCTATCAGGCGGGTCAGATCCATTTCGGCGGAACCGATCGCGAGGGAGTTCCGGTCTCCGCCTTCGACCGCTCGCAGCTCGCATCGGCCGCCCGGGAGGCCACCTTTCTCGAGGGCACTTCGCCGCTCTACGCCGCCTTCGAGAACGACCTCGCCGCCGCGATCGGGGATGGCGAGGGCCGCACCGCAGTCGTGCTGATCAGCGACGGTCTCGCCACGGACCTCGCCGGTCGCTCGGGGGTCGAAGAGCGTACGCTCGAGGCCGCGCGCCGAGCGATGGAGGGCCGGGACGGAGAGGTCTGCTTCCATACCATCCAGTCGGGCGACTCGGTCGTGGGCGGGGCGCTGCTGCAGTCGATCGCGGGACTCTCGGAATGCGGCAGTGCCCGGAATGCCTCTTCCCTCTCCTCGGCCTCGGCCCTCCAGGCCTTCGCGCGCGAGGTCTACCTCTCCGAGGCGCCCGGGCCCGAGCCTGAGCCCGCCGCCACGCCGGTCTCGACGCCTCTTCCCGACAGCGACGGAGATGGCGTGGCCGACCCGATGGATGCCTGTGCGGGCACGCTCGCGCGGGCGAGAGTCGACTCGCGTGGCTGCTGGACCCTCAGCGAGCTGCGCTTCGCGGTGAACGGGGACGAGATCGAGATGGGCTTCGCCTCCGGTCTCAGCGAGGACATCGAGGTCCTCGAGGCGAACCCCGACGTCCGCGTCCGCATCGACGGCCACACGGACTCGGACGGCTCGGCCGCCTACAACCAATCCCTCTCGCGGCGCCGCGCGGAGAGCGTGCGCGACTACATGGTCTCCCAGGGTCTCGACGCCGATCGCTTCGAGATCCGGGGCTTCGGTGAGTCCCAGCCGATCGGTCCCAACGACAGCGAGGAGAGCAAACGCCGCAACCGACGCGTCGAGCTGACGATTCTCGACTGATCCGACCCACGCGCGCATCGGGCGCGTTCGGGGGCCCGGGGACGATCCCGTCTCCGGGCCCTCTGCTCGGATCGATCGTTCGATCCGCTCAGCCGGATCTCGGTCGGGATCTCAGTCGGGCGCGACGTCCGCCAACGTGAACTCCACCCGCACGGTCGTCCCCTGCTCTGGCTCGCTCTCGATCGAGATCGCCGCCTCGTGGTCGAGCAGGATTCCGTGGACCACCGAGAGGCCGAGGCCGGATCCACCCTGGCGCAGGCGCGTCGTGAAGAACGGCTCGAAGACCCGGGCCCGCGTCTCCTCGGACATGCCCTCGCCGTCGTCGACGACCTCGAGAACGGCTCGATCCCCCGCGAGACGCACCCGGAGCTCCACGTGCGCCCCGTCCGGTCGCGACTCCGCGGCATTCTGGACGAGATTCACGACGACCTGCTCGATTTCGAGCGGGCTCATCGTCACGGGAACGACCTCGCTGGGGGCCTCGATCTCGAGAGAGCCGCCGAGGTCCTCCACGACCGACCGCGCCACCTCGCCGGAGCGTCGTACGACCTGGCGGAGGTCCTCGGACCATTTGCTCGTCCTCCCGTGACGCGCGAAGCGCAACAGGCTGCGGACGATGCGTCCCGCTCGCCGCGACTCCCCGACGATGCGATTCAACACCTCCTCATGTATGTCGCCCGCGTCACCATCTCGTCCCGAGAGCAACGCGAACTCCGCTGCGATCGAGATCGCGCCGATCGGGTTGTTGATCTGATGGGCGATCCCCGAGGCGAGCGTACCCACCGCGGCCAGGCGCTCCTTCTCGTGAAGGCGATGCAGGGAGGCGCGAAGCTGCTCGGTGCTCTCCTCGACCCGCTCCTCGAGAGCCTTTCGATTCTCTTCGAGAAGCTCTTCTGCATGGCGGCGCTCGGTCACGTCTCGTGCGATCACGAGCCAGCGTGTCTCGCTACCCATGGTGTGCATCGACATGGTGACCTCGAGCCAGACGATCGCACCGTCCTGACGCTGCATGGAGAAGACCACGGGCTCGTCGAGGCCGCCCGTGGCGAGCTGCTTCCGCCAGAGCTCCTCCGCGACCGGTCGCTGATCGTCGGCCACGAGATCCATCGCTCGCTTGCCCGGCAGCGCCTCCGGATCGACTCCCAGGATCTCACGCACGCGCTCGCTCACGTAGTGGATCCGGGTATCCGCGGAGAGCTCGGCCACGATCTCCTGTGCCCCGTCGAAGAGCGCCGAGAAACGCCAGCGCTCGAGGTCTCGAGCCTGCTCCGCCTCGTCCGAGGCGGCCCGGGCCGAGACCAGCCCCTCGCGCAACGCCATGAGTCGCGACGCGATCTGCAGCGCGGCGAGTGGCACGCAGGAGGCGACCATCGCCTGCCAGAAGATCTGGTTCTCCCCGGATCGCCAGTCGTTCCAGGCATCCACGAGCTCGAGGAGCGCGAGCCCCGCGAGCAGGAACGCGATGGGCCTGCGGAAGACCGCTGCGGGCGGCGCGCGCCACGTCGTCCAGGCTGCCAGAACGAAGCCGGCTGGCGCGATGGATGCTCCGTGGACCGCGAGTACGACCGGCCACTCGAGCACGTCGAAGGCGACTCGCGCGAGGCCCGCGGCGAGACCGACGAGCAGGGGCCAGTGGAAGCGCGGCGAGGCGGCGTGCAGCTCCATCGCCCCCATCAGCATCAGAGGCGCGATGAACGCGTCGGCGACGAAGCCCAGTCGTCCCGCCGGATCATGCCCCGCGTCCTCCGCCGCGAAGCATGCCCCGGCCACCAGGAGAGCGGCCCACCCGAGGATCCAGTATCCCCCGGCGAGCTCGCGGATGCTCGAGCTGACGGCGCCGACGACGAGCGCACCCACGCCCAGGGCGCCGAGCGCCTGAACGACGAGATCCCATGAGAGTCCTGCAACCGGATCCACGCGTTCGGCCTCGCTCCTCGTCGCTGGGAGCAAAGCCTAGCGCGCGCCGACGGCGCCTCTTTTCCGGAACGAGATCGTCGCGGTCCGATTCGAAATCATCCGCCGGCGTCCCAGAGCGAGAGCACGTGACCGTGTCGGGGGTCGACGCGGCCGCCGAGCGTGTCGTCGTAGATGCGCGCCACGGCGTCCCGACCGGAGTCCCGCTGAATCTCGAGCCAGCCCTCGCTGAACTCGCGAAACCCCTTCCAGGCCTCGGCGAGGCGATGCTGCAGCTCCTGGGGGCCCCAGTCGGCCGAGCGCTTCTGGATCTGACGCGGCGCGAAGAAGAACTGGGGCTGCGGGCCGGGCAGAGGCTCTCCGCTCCCGATCCGATCCTCCCAGTGGGTCGCGCCGATCGAGCACGAGTGCTTCAGCCGGCTTCCGAGGTGCTCATGCACGGACCTCCGGACGGCCTGGCTCCCGGCCATGTCGACGAAGACCGTCGCCCGCGTGGCGTCGAGCGAGTCGACCTCGTCGTAGGGCACGACCTCGTCGTAGCAGCCGAGCGCGCGGACGAAACCGAGATTGCGCGGCGAGGTCAGCCCCACCGACCGCGCTCGCCCCGCCGACGAGACGAGATGGCCCAGCGCAATCGAGGTCTTGCTGGAGGCGCTGGAGATCACGACGGCCTGCTCGCCGAAGCCCTGGTCCGAGATGAAGTCGTCCGCCAGGAAGGAGGTCAGGAAGAGCCCGCGCATCAGCATCAACGCGTCCTCGTGCTCGGGCTGGTAGAGGGCATCGGCTTGCGTCGGGCTGTACTGATTGTAGGCGGGGGCCAGCCCTTCGCGGTGGGCGGCGCCGTCCACGATGCCGGCAGGGCTCGCCGACCGCGGCTGGATCACGAGGTAGCGCGACATGGGATAGAAGCCGAAGCAACGGGTGCCGACCGCGACGCCGTCGTGCCTCGATTCGATCACGTCCGCGAAGCCCATGACCGGGATGCGCCCCCAGCCCTCGGGCGCCGGGAAGAAGCGCCAGTAGCCGAGCTCGTCGCCTGCCACCGCATAGGAGATGTTGTTGGCCGTGAACGCGAAGCGGTCCACGCGGAAGAGAGCCTGGCCGTCGGCGAGCTCCGGTACCGGGGCCTCCTCGAAACGATGCTGGCTCCAGTCGCTCCTGCTGACGAGAAAATCGAGTCCGGCGGGATGGGTCATGGGGCCTCCTGGGCTCTGTTTTGGCATACCTTATGCCATTAGATCGCCTCTGCCAATTCGGCCATGCACTCCGGGTCGCGCCTCGAGAGCGCGATCCAGGCGCGGAGAGCGGATCCCTGGTCCCCCGATCCGACCGCGCTCTTCGATCCCGCCGCGATGTTTCTGAGCTCGAACGCACCAAGGAGGGAAAGCATGGAACCCTGACGCTCCGGTCCTGCACTCCCCGGTCGAGCTCAGATGGACAGCTCGAGGAGATCAGTCGAAGATGCATGTCTCGTCCACTTCGGGGCGCCGGGACCTCCCCGACTCTTCATCCATTCCGAGCCGGGCCCGGATCCGGAGGGGCGCGCGCGGCTTCGGCGACTCGGCTGGGTCCGGTTCATCCGGTGCCCCGTCGAGCGCCAGGCCCTCCGCCCGGGCGGATCGACGACGCCGCAGGCTCGTCGCGGCGGCTCTGGCCGGGAGCCTCCTCATCGGCTCGACGATCGTGCCGGTCGCGGAGGCGCAGATCGCGCGCTCATGCACGATCGACCCCGACGATCCCGAGGCGCCGCTCCCCGTCGCCTGCGCGAGCTTCGCCTTCGACATCCAGCTGACGGCGGTGACCGATCCAACCGGGCTCTTTGGATCCGTGCTGCCAGGCGACGTCCAGAGCGGCACCTTCACGACCTTCACGGCGTTTCCAGATCTCGACGGGACGTCCGAGGGCGGCCGCTACCTGAACGCCGTCGAATGCATGACGCTCGATCTCGGGACACGCAGGATGACGGTGGACCTCGAGCCCGTCGAAGTCTCCCTGCCCGTCTCCCCGAGCGACCCCGGGGTGCGCCTCGCCAACGACGAAGAGCAGTCCGGACCAGGCTTCTCGCTCTTCGTCGACAGCGTGACCTATCTGATCGCGGGGCCGGCCACCATCGACCTCGTCCCGCCTGCGGACCCGGCGGACCGGATCGAGGGCGGCGGCGGGTTCTCGTTCGGGCTGGGCGATACGTGCTTCACGCCCGGGCAAACGCCCTGTCCCCCGCTGCTGCTCATCGACGACGGCTTTCCCGAAGCGGCCGGGGACACGACCGGCCTCGAGTCGGCGCTGATGACCTTCGACTTCCTCGGATTCCAGAACCAGCTCGGTACGGCCGACGCCGAGCTGCTCGCGATCGACCCGACGGCTCTCGTGCCCTGTCCCGAGCCCGGACTGGCTCTGTCTCTCGGGACGGGGCTCCTGTGGATCACCGGATTTCGGTCGAGCCGGATCCGATCGGACCGAGGGCGGCCGGGGGGCGGCGGCCCTCATCCGATCGGAGGCACGCCCCGGAGCTTCCGGGTGGCGAGCACGCTGTAGAGGCGCTGCAGCCTGCCGGCCTCGTCGAGGGTGGCCAACGTGACTCCTCGCGGAGAGATGCCGGGCTTCGGGTCGTCGAGCTCGGTCACGATGGCGAGCTCGCCGTTCAGTCGCTGGATCGTGACCCGTGGCAGACCCGAGCGCTTCGCGATGTTCACGTAGTAGCGCGCCACCTTCTCCCGACCGCGCACGTCGAGGCGGGCGGCGAAGAACTCCCCGCCCGCGTCCGTGCGCAGCACCACGTCTTCGGCCAGCAAGGACTCCAGAGCCTTCACGTCGCCCCGGGCGATCGCGGCCAGGAAGCGCCCCAGCAGATCGCTCAAGGCCGACTCGTCCTTCTCTCCGGCTCTCTCATCCGTTCGGTCCCTCGCAGGGCGGCGTGTGGCCTCGTCGTAGGCGGCCATCGCCCGGCGCGCCCGACGCAGATGCTGGCGCACGCCCGGCTCCGAGAGCTCCAGCGCCTCGGCCGTCTCCCGCCCGCTGTAATCGAAGACGTCGCGCAGCAGCAGCACCGCGCGCTGGCTCGGCGTGAGCTCTTCGAGCGCCAGCAGGAACGCGTAGGAGACGCTCTCCATGAGCTCGTAGCGTCCCTGCGTGCTCCACGGCTCGGGGGCGTCGAGCCCGGACTCCTCTTCAGCGCTCGGCATGTCGGGCGTCGGCATGGGCGCCGGCAACCACGGACCGTCATAGCGGCGGCGACGGCGGCGGCGCAGATGATCCCGTCCCAGGTTCATCGCCACCCGCACCAGCCAGGGACGCCAGGGTCGGTCGGTCTCCGGAGGCGGCCGCTCCAGGGCGCGCTCGAAGGTCGACTGCACGAGATCTTCGGCATCGGCGAACGAGCCCGTCAGTCGATAGAGCAGCCCGAACAGCACCCGGCGATCCTCGTCGAAGGCAGCGTCGAGCCCCCTCGGCGTCCTCTGACCGGACGAGGGCTCAGCCATGCAGCCGGCTCCGAGCCCAGCGGGCG
>CAYXLY010000209.1:0-7940 GCA_964466005.1 uncultured Spirochaetaceae bacterium
TCTTCAGCTTCGAGCGCGCCGGCATCCATCCCGACATGGTGACCTTCTCGAAGTCCATCGGCGGCGGGCTCCCCCTCGCGATGCTGCTGCTGCGGCCCGAGCTCGACCAGTGGCAGCCCGGCGAGCACACGGGGACCTTCCGGGGCAACAACCTCGGCTTCGTCGCTGCCACGGAATGTCTCGGCTACTGGGAGAACCAGGACCTCTCGGAGGCGGTCGCCTACAAGGGGGCGATCATCCAGTCCGAGCTCGAGCGCATCGCGGAGAAGTTCCCGGAGCTCGAGCCCCGGGTCCGCGGGATCGGCATGGTCTGGGGGATCGAGCTGCCGCAGCCCAACGTCGCCAGCGAGGCCGCCCAGGAGGCCTTCCAGCGAGGCCTCGTGATCGAGACCGCGGGCGCCGAGGATCAGGTCCTGAAATTCCTCCCGGCCCTCGTCATCGACGAGTCGCTGCTGCGGGAGGGACTCGAGATCGTCGAGCAATCGCTCGCAGCGCTGGCGGAGAAGCGTCAGCAGGTGAAGTTCGGAAGGGATTGAATGAGGTCGGCCATCGTCTGCAAGTTCGGCGGAAGCTCCGTCGCCGACGCGAGCCAGATCGAGAAGATCCGGAAGATCGTGTCGGACGATCCCGACCGCCGCGTCGTGGTCGTCTCCGCTCCCGGCCGGGTCCACGACGGCGAGGAGAAGGTCACCGACCATCTCCTGAACATCGCCAGCCGGGGCGAGCATTTCCTCGAGCAACGCAAGGACATCCAGGCCGCGGAGAGCCGGGAGGCCGTGCTCGGCAAGTTCCGCACCATCGTCCGGGATCTCGGCATCGACGGCACCGCCCATCTCGCCGCCCTCGAGAAGGATCTGGACAGCCAGCTGGAGGGCGACGAGCGCATCGCCTTCCTGGCCTCTCGCGGCGAGCACTACAACGCGAAGATCATCGCCGACTACTTCGAGAAGTCCGGCATGAAGGCCCAGGCGCGCCTTCCGGAGGAGATCGGCTTCCTGGTGGGCGGCGGCTTCGTCGACGCGAAGGTCCTCGAGGAGGCCTACGAGCGGATCGCCGCCCTCGACCTGAGCGAGTCGATCGCCGTCGTCCCCGGATTCTACGGAGTCACCCGCGACGGAGAGATCGCCGTCTTCTCGCGCGGCGGCTCCGACCTCACGGGCGGCGAGATGGCCTACGCCATCGACGCCGACACCTACGAGAACTGGACCGACGTGAGCGGCGTGCTCGAGTCCGATCCGGGCATCATCCCCGAGGCGCGCGCCATCCCCCGCCTGACCTTCAAGGAGATCCGCCTGCTCTCCTCGAAGGGATTCAACGTCTTCCATCTCGACGCCATGCTGAACTGCCGCAAGCGCAAGATTCCGATCCAGATCCGGAACACGAACCGCCCCTCGGACCCGGGAACCCGCATCCTGAACGAGCGCGTGCCCGAGGAAGGCGTCGTGGGCATCGCACGCCTCGACAACGTCGCCTACATCTATCTCGAGAAGGACTCGCTCAGCGAGGAGCTCGGCTTCACGGCGGGGCTGCTCGGCCTCTTCCGCGACATGGGAATCAACACCTACCACTACCCGACGGACAAGGACGACATCGCCGTCCTGGTCGACCAGGACGACCTGAAGGGCAGCATCAACGATCTCCGACGCTCGATCGAGAACCAGCTCTGCCCCGACTTCATGGACGTCGTCTACAACCTGACGATCCTCACGCCCGTCGGGCTGGGGCTGAAGCGGAACTCCTATCCCATCGTCGACGCCCTGAACGTCCTCAGCGAGCATCACATTCCGATCGAGATGATCGACCAGAGTCCCTCCCAGATCTGCTTCCACATCGGCGTCAGCCAGACCGTCGCGGACGACGCCCTCGGCCTCCTCTATCGAAAGCTGATCGCCGGAGCCTGACGCGATGTCGACCGGCCGAATCTCCCTGACCAGCGACAACGCGTCGGGGGCCCATCCGGAGGTCGTCGAGGCCCTCGTCCGGGCGAACGAAGGCCATTGCGCGTCGTACGGAGAGGACCCCCATACGGAGGAAGCGCTGCGGCTCGTGCGCTCGCATTTCGGCGAGCGCGCCGAGGCGTGCTTCGTCTTCAATGGAACCGGGGCGAACGTGGTCGCGCTTCGCGGGCTGATCCGGGGACACGAGGCGGTGCTCTGTGCCGAGTCCTCCCACCTCTGGCAGGACGAGTGCGGCGCGCCCGAGCGCTTCCTCGGCGCCAAGATCGTCCCGATCTCCACGCCGGAAGGCAAGCTCGCGCCGGCGCATCTCGAGCCCCTCCTCGACTGGCGAGGCGCGGTCCACCATGCCCAGCCTGCGGCTCTCTCGATCACCCAGGCGACCGAGTGGGGCACGGTCTACCAGCCGTCGGAGATCCGCGCGCTCGTCGACTTCGCGAGGGAGCACGGGCTGCGGATCCACATGGACGGCGCCCGGCTCGCGAACGCGGCAGCCCATCTCGACCTCTCCCTCGCCGAGCTCACCAGCGACCTCGGGATCGACGCCCTCTCCTTCGGCGGCACGAAGAACGGACTGCTCTTCGGCGAGGCCGTCGTCTTCCCGGACCCCGATCGGATTCCGGACCGGGCGCGTTTCCTCGGCTTCCACCGCAAGCAGGCCACGCAGCTCGCCTCGAAGATGCGCTTCCTCTCCGCCCAGATCGGGGCCCTGCTGAGCGACGACCTCTGGCTTCGCAGCGCGCGTCGGGCGAACGCGATGGCCCGCCGACTGGAGCAGGGCATCGCCGGGCTCCCGGGCCTGGAGATCGTACGGCCGGTCGAGGCGAACGCCCTCTTCGTGGCCGTCCCCGAGACGTCGCTGGAGCGTCTCCGGGAGCACGCACACTTCCACGTCTGGGATCCCGCTGGCCCCATCGTGCGATGGATGACGTCCTTCGACACGCAACCGGAGGAGATCGATCGCTTCGTCGAGCGGGTGAGAGCGATCGCCTGCGGCTGAGTCCGGTCAGCCCCGCTGCCGCGGGCAAGGGCGAGGACGAGCGCGAGCGAGCGTCCAGATCATCGCCACGCCCCAGGCGAGCCCCGTCGCGACCCCCGGCTCGGGAACCTCGACCGCGAAGACCTCGACCAGGGCCGAAGCGACCTGCGGCTGGAGATGATTGCGCCGATTCGCCAGGGACTCCTCGGACTCGGCGATCGCCGCGCAGCTCATCTCCGTCGAAGCGAGGAACCAGTTGCTCTGATCGGGTGTGTACGCCACGGCCCGCGAGGTCGTGCACGGTACGTCCGGCGGCGCGACCGCTCCGCTTCCATCGCAGCGATTCGAGAGCGCGAAGACGCCTCCCGTGACGGGATCGGGCTCGAGACCGGTCCCCGCCTCGTTCACGAGCGCGCGAAGCCAGCCCTCCTGCCCCGTCCGCGGGAGCGCGCTCGGGTCGAAGCAGCCCGGTCCTCCGGGCGGCTCGCTCGGAGCGACCTGCACGGGCAGCTCCGCGAAGATGTTCCGCAGCGGCGTGTTCAACGCGAAGGGGCCCTCGACCCGCGGCAGCGACCCGATGGCGTCGACGACCGGCAGGCTCGACCCGACCACGGCGCCGAAGACCGTGAATCCCTCGTCCACGAGATCCAGGAAGAGATTGTCCTCGAGATTCACGAAGAACTCGCTCGTCGCGCTGTCGACCTGGCCGCCGATGCGCGCCATCGCGACCGTGCCGCGGAGATTCGAGGCGCCGGGCTCGTTCACGACCGGCGGGTCGCGCAGGATGCTCGAGAAGAGGTCGAGCTGCGGATCGTAGGCGTAGCCGCCGGCCTGGATGACGAAATCGTCCACCGTCCGGTGGATGAACGTGCCGTCGTAGCGACCGCTCTCGACGTAGGCGAGAAAGTTGTTCACGGTACACGGAGCGATGTCGGGCCACAGCTCGAGGACGATGGGGCCGAGCGAGGTCGCGAGCTCGACCTGCAGCGGATCGGGAAGCAGCGGATCGACCGTGCAGGGACCGGGGGCCGCCCCGGCGATCCCGGGCCCGAGACCCGGACCGGAGCCGAGAACCGGGCTCAGAACGAGCGCGAGAAAGAGCGCGCGGATCAGCCCGAGCCCGATCCGTCTCCTGCGTCCCCTCTCGATCCTTCTTCTTCCCAACGTCTCCACCCCGCCTCTCCTCGGCCGTCCACCGGCGCCCCAGCCGGATCTTCCAGCCCGCTCGGAGGCGCCCTCGTGGCGCATCCCAGGCTCGGCTCGGACCGGAGCGGGCTCGGCTCGGTGCCGGGCTCGGACCGGGCTCCAACCCAGGCCGCTCGTGCGCCGCGCGATTCCGTCGACCATCCTACGCGATTCGAGACGATCCGGGACACGATCGAAGGAGATCGGCACGCGAGGGTCGAGGTGCCCCGCCGGACAGCCCCTGCCGTCGCCCCTCCGCCTCCGATACGCTGCCCAAGCGACCCGCATTCCAAGCCGTCCCACCCCGTCGGATCCGGAGAGCCTGCCCTTGCGATCCCCCCGCCCTCTCTCTCCCCGATGCGCCCACGCGTTCGAGGAGAGCGTCCGCGTTCGGGGACAGGGCTATCTCGAGGAGGGACGCGTGCGCATCGAATCGGCGACGGACCGGCAAGCCTCGGGATGGGTCCGGGGTAGCGCTCACAGCGCCTATCGTCTCGTCGTGCGCGTCCCCGAGCCCGCTCCGCCCGGTCGGAAGCGAGCGGCCCCGGGTCGCCTGCGCCTCGCTCCTCCCGACCCGACCCTCCGCGTGGGCTGCAGCTGCCCCCACTTCGCGCGAGGCTCCTGCTGCAAGCATCTCTGGGCGTTCTTCCTGGCGCTCGAGACGACGGAGCGGGTCCCCGAGGTGCCGGGATCCGGAGCGATCGAGCTCGAGGAGGTGAAGGTCGAGGAGAGACCGGCGCCCGGTCCCTCGACGGAGGTCCCGGCACCCTCGCCGCGGGATCCCCGGGCCTGGTGGCTCCTTCAGTCCGAGGCCTCCGCCGCGAGCGGCCGACGATCGGGGCCTCCCATCGATCGGACGATCTACTACGTCCTCGCCCTCGAGCGGGCACGCCCGGGCAGCGCAGTCGACGTCCGCCTCTTCGAGCCGGTCGGCTCGGGGAGCGAGAAGCGCCTGAAGCCGTTCACCTCGAGGCCGGAGGAGATCACCGGGCGCTGGGAGCGCGTCGACGAGGAGGCGCTCCGGGCCCTGACGGACTGCGCCCAGGATCCGTCGGACCTCGATCCCGATCCCATCCAGCGATCGTCCCGGCCCTTCCACGTCCGGGCGATCGCGCCAGGGCTGCAGCCGCTGGTGCTGCCCCTGCTCGCCCGCACGGGGAGGCTCTGCTGGCTTCCACGGGATCGGCCGTCCACGGCCCCCGGCCTGATCCCGCTTCGTTGGGATGCCGAGCGCGTCTACGGCGCGACGCCGCGGCTCGTGTCGGGCGGGGCGGCCGCGGACTGGCAGCTCGTGGCCGAGATCGAAGGTCCCGACGCGCCCGCCGCAGCCGAGACCGAGGCCGTCTTCGGAAACGGGCTGGCGCTGGTCGGCGACCGGATCCTCCGGATCGAGCCCCCCGAGCTCGCCAGCTTCGTCGACGGCTTCCGTCGACAGGGTCCGATCTCGATCTCCTCGGACGAGCTACCCGATTTCCTCGAGCGAGCGACGGAGCGCGCCCTCCCCCCGATCGAGCTTCCCGAGCCGCTCGGCTGGTCCCGCCGCACGGGGACGCCACGCGGATGCCTGCGAATCCAGGAGCCCATGTCGCGAGCGCCCGGCGCATGGCTCGGTGCCGACGTCGTCTTCGTCTACGACGCCGAGGCAGAGGGTGACCAAGGAGCGGTCGAAGAGCGCCGAAGCCTCGCGCCGCGATCCTTCGAAGCCCAAGACCCCCGGGCCGGCTTCGTGGATCGCGAGTCGCGTCGGATCTTCGATCGTGACCCCGATCGGGAGCGGGCCCTCTGGCAGGAGCTCCTCGACGAAGGGCTCGAGCCGTCGCCGCCCGAAGCGCGGGGCGAGGGCGAGCTCCAGCTCGATCGCAGTCGGCTCTCGGATTGCGTGGCGCGGCTGATCGATCGGGGCTGGCAGGTCGAGGCCGAGGGGGTCCGACTGCGATCCCCCTCGACGAGCCGGGCCTCGGTCCGCACCGGCGTCGACTGGTTCGATCTCGAAGGAGAGGTCGTCTTCGGGGATCAGCGCGTGGCCCTTCCCGAGCTACTGCTCGCGGCCCGCGCGGGCGGCCGGACCGTCCGTCTCGACGACGGATCGCTGGGTCTGCTTCCGAGCGAGTGGCTGGCTCGCCTGGCCCCCCTCGCCGAGCTCGCCGAGGCGAACGACGGGCCGCTGCGCTTCCGGCCGAGCCAGGCCCTGCTGCTCGACACGCTGCTGGCCGCGCAGCCGGAGATCGACGTCGACGCGGCCTTCGAGAAGGCCTGTCGACGGCTCGAGCGCATCGGAGAGCCCCAGCCCGCGCCCACGCCGGAGGGGGTGCGCGCGCGCATGCGGCCCTATCAGCAGGAGGGGCTCGGCTGGCTCCTGCGCATGAGCGAGATCGGCATGGGGGCCTGCCTCGCCGACGACATGGGGCTGGGCAAGACGCTTC
Organism: uncultured Spirochaetaceae bacterium; assembly: GCA_964466005.1. Taxonomy (GTDB): domain Bacteria; phylum Myxococcota_A; class UBA9160; order UBA9160; family UBA4427; genus UBA4427. The sequence goes on from CAYXLY010000209.1 coordinate 6,543, forward strand.
AGGCGCTCGCCCTGCTGGTCGCGCGAAGACGATCCCGAGAAGCGCAAGACGAGGTTCGGCAAGACGAGCAGGCGGCCGGGCGTGCGGCGTCCGACCCGGCGCCGGAGACCGGGGAGCCCCTGCCCTCGCTGGTCGTCGTGCCCGCGAGCCTCGTGCAGAGCTGGCTCGACGAGGCGGCCCGGTTCACGCCGGAGCTGGCCACTCTCGCCTATACCGGACCCCAACGGGCGCGGCTGCGCGACGCGATTGCCGAGGCCGACCTCGTCGTCACGACGTACGCGACGCTGCGACGCGACGCGGCGACGCTCGCCGAACGATCCTTCGACTGCGTGATCCTCGACGAGGCGCAGGCGATCAAGAACGCCCAGACCCAGGTCTCCAAGGCCGCTCGCCTGCTCCGCGCGAGGCAGCGCATCGCCCTCTCGGGCACGCCGGTCGAGAATCATCTCGGAGAGCTCTGGGCGCTCTTCGACTTCCTGAATCCCGGCCTCCTCGGTCCCAGAGCGCGCCGGGCGAAGAGCCTCGCCGACGCCGACGACGAGACCGTCGGCGACCTCGCGCGATCGCTCGCTCCCTTCATCCTGCGCCGCACGAAGGCGCAGGTCCTGACCGATCTCCCGCCGAAGACCGAGCAGACGATCCACTGCACGCTGGTCGGCCGCGAGAGGCGCCTCTACCAGGAGCTGCGCGATCACTACCGGACCTCGCTCCTGTCTCGCGTCGACGCCGAAGGGCTCGGACGCTCCCGGATCCATGTCCTCGAGGCGCTCCTGCGCCTCCGCCAGACCGCCTGCCATCCCGGCCTCGTCGATCCGTCGCTGCGCCAGGCGGGCTCCGCCAAGCTCGACGCGCTCTTCCAGCATCTCGAGCCGGCGCTCGACGAGGGCCACAAGGCGCTGGTCTTCTCGCAGTTCACGACCCTGCTCGGTCTCGTCCGCGAGCGGCTCGACGAGGCCGGGATCCGCTACGCCTATCTCGACGGCCGGACGCGGAACCGGGGCGAGTGCGTCCGACGCTTCCAGGAGGATCCCGGATGTCGCGTGTTCCTGGTGAGCCTCAAGGCCGGGGGCCAGGGCCTCAACCTCACGGCGGCCGACTTCGTCTTCCTGCTCGACCCCTGGTGGAATCCGGCCGTCGAGGCCCAGGCGATCGATCGGGTCCACCGCATCGGCCAGACGCGACCCGTCTTCGCCTACCGGATCGTCAGCCGGGACACGGTCGAGGAGAAGATCCTCGAGCTGCAGGAGAGCAAGCGGCAGCTGGCCGACGCCATCGTGTCCGGCGCTTCGAACGGCCTGCGGGACCTCAGCCGCGAGGATCTCGAGCGCCTGCTCGAATAGATCGGGGCGAGCGCTTCGGACGCCCGGCCCCGCCCGCGCGTCGAGGGGTCACACGGCT
>CAYXLY010000210.1:0-7903 GCA_964466005.1 uncultured Spirochaetaceae bacterium
GAGATTCTCCGGAGTGACTGGAGTTCAGACGTGTGCTCTTCCGATCTCAGTCGCGACGATGCGCTCGTCCTGGGGCTTCGCTTCGCACTGAGCCTCTGAGTCTCCGCGCGCCCTTCTGCAAGCGCGCTCGCCCGAGCGCCCAGGCTCCCTTCGCCGGATCGGGCCCTGTTTCGGGCTCGGGCTCGGGCTCGGGCTCGGGCTCAGAAGAGCCGGGTCTCCCCGATCTCGAGGACCCAGGCCGCGTCGGCCCCGAAGCGACTCGACTCGGCCGCCGCTCGGAAGCGGCGCGGCGGCTCCGCGAGGGGCTCGTCCGAGAGATCGAAGGTCCCGAAATGCATCGCCACGACCCGGCGGGCCCGTAGATCGAGGGCCGCCCGGACGGCCTCCTCCGGATTCACGTGCGACGCCTGCATCATCCGGACGGGCTCGTAGGCTCCGATCGGCATGGCCACGAGATCGAAGGGCCCGAGGATCTCGCCGATCCTCTCGAAGCCTCCGAAATAGCCCGTGTCTCCGGCGAAGTAGAAGCGACGCTCGCGACCCGAGACGGCCCATGAAGCCCAGAGGGCCTCCCGGTCGTCGCCCAGCCCCCTCTTGCTCCAATGCTGGGCCGGCAGACAGTCGATCCGGACCTCCCCGTGGCGGATGGATCCGCCCCAGTCGAGCTCGCTCACGCGCTCGATACCCTCTCCGCGCAAGAGATCCCCGTTGCCGAGGGGCACGACGAAGCGTGTGTTCGGGTCCCGTGCGGCCAGCTCTCGCAGCGTCGGCAGGTCGAGATGGTCGTAGTGGTTGTGGGAGATCAGGACGAAATCGATCGGCGGGAGATCCTCGAGGGCGAGCCCCGGCGGCACGAAGCGTCGAGGCCCGAGGAAGGAGAGGGGGCTGGGCCTGTCGGACCAGATCGGATCCGTCAGGAAGGTCGCGTGGTCCATCTGGACGAGCAGGGTCGAGTGACCGATCCAGGTCAGGGTCGGCTCGCTATGCCTCGCGTTCTCTCTCAGGAAGGCCCCGTCGTTCCCGACTCGCCCGGGGATGCCCTCGCGGCTCTGGAAGAAGCCGGCCAGCCGCCGTGCGAAGAAGGGGAGCCGCACGCCGAGGCTGCCATGCGAGAGCGGTCCGGCCGGATTGACGAAGAGCCCGTCGGCGTCGCGCGGAGCCGGGCCGAGCGAGTCGACCGGAGGGTCTCCGGACGGCTCGACCGGGCCTGCCCCCCCTCCCGGCGCCAGGAGAAGGACTCCGAAGAGCGGAAGAAGGAGGACCAGCGACGCCAGGGAAGCGGAGGCGGGACTCATGCCGGAAGACTAACCGGACATCGCCCCTCCTGCCGACGGACGGCGAGGAGATCCGGAACGGCATCAACGGGTCGAGGCCGCTGCCCCGTCGCGCCCGTGCTCGGCAATCCGACCCTCGCAGCCCGGACGGTCTCCGTCGTGCGACCTCACCGCCGCACGCAGGGTCCCTCCCAGATCCGCCCGACGCACCAGCTCGTCGAAGGTCTCGACCAGGAGATCGGTCGCGTCCGCGTCGCGACCGTCTTCCCGAATCGAGCGCGCGCTCTCGTAGTGGAGGAGGGTCTCGCCGGTCGACGAGTCGCGGAGCTCCATCACGAGCGTCATTCCGCCGCGGGATCCCTTCGCGCGGCCCTGCCCGATGTCCACCCCGACCAGCCCGATCCCGATCAGCATCGCGCAGTCTCCCGGGGTCTGGACCAGCTCGATCCCGGCGGCCCGGGCGGTATCGATCACGGACTGCTCGAGCTGCGCCTTCAGCGACTCCTCGATCTCCTCCGAGAGTCGCTGCGAACCTCGCCGATAGGCGAGCGCGGCGGGAGGCATCAGCAATGCGTCGTAGCCTCCGATCGCATGAGCCTCCCGAACGAGAAGCATGCCAGGCCCGTCGACAGAGACCTCGACCAGTCCTTCCCGGCTCGCGCCCGCCTCCGCGGAGCCGATCTCATCGCCCGACGAGGCGCAGCCGAGGCACGAGAGCAGGAAGAGAAAGAGAGCGGGAATCAGGACGCGCATGGGGATTCCTCCGTGACGAAGCGGCTCGCCCGGCGGAGCCGGGACACCTCGAGCGATGGGCCGGAGCCCGTCTCGGGGACGGGACGCAGCCTCGACTCGTCGCGCGTCTCCCGCTCCGAGCGGGCGCCGGGACGGGGTCCGAAGCCCGGACGAAGAGAAGACGGCGGATCTCGTGACGAGCCTATCACAGTGACGCGAGCTGGTGTCACGTGTTCTTCACGAACGCGGCTCGCAGCGCCCCTCTTCGCCTCGGAGCCCGACGCTCCCGGGAGCCCCGGCGCCCGATCGCGTCTCGCGGGCCCCGGAGAGCTCCCCGGCCCAGGCTGACTCGTGCGGTCTTTTCGCCCTATCCTTGCCCCGAGCGGGCGTCGGAGTCGACGGCCGGGAAGGGAGCGCAATCCTTGACCGAGAGAGAAGCAGACTCGCTCCGTGCGCGACTCGACGCCTTCGTCGGAGAGCCCATGGGAGCGGCCGACCCGACGCCGGCGCCGGATCCCGTGAACGTGCCGATGGTCCGACATTGGGTCGACGCCCTCGACGATCGCAACCCCGTCTATCTCGACGAGGAGGCCGCCACCCGAACCCGCTTCGGCGGTCTGATCGCACCGTTCGCGATGCTGCAGACCTGGACGATGAGCCGTCCACGGATACAGGGGATCGCCGAGCGCGGCGGAGCGCCCGACTCCTACGGTGAGAACGTGATCAGCGTGCTCGACGAGGCCGGCTACACCGCCACGCGGGCCACCGACTCCGAGCTCGAGTTCCTCCGCGCCCTGCGACCGGGCGATCGGCTGGCGTCGAAAGCCGTCCTCGAGTCGGTCTCCGACGAGAAGAGGACGGCGCTGGGCACGGGCTTCTTCGTCACCTGGGTCACGACCTACACCGACGCCCGCGGCGAGGTGGTGGGGCGTCAGCGATTCCGTGTCCTGAAGTTCAAGCCCTCGACTCCGGAGGAGGTCGCATGAAGACGGCTTCTCCCGTCTCGCCGCCCTGGTCCTCGATCCGCGTCGGGGACGTCCTGCCCGAGCTCGACATCCCGATCACCCCGAGCGTGATCGTCGCCGGCGCGATCGCGTCGCGCGACTTCATGCCCGTGCACCACGATCGCGACTTCGCACAGGCCCAGGGGGCACCGGACATCTTCATGAACATCCTGACGAGCAACGGCATCGTCTCGCGCTTCGTCACCGACTGGTCGGGGCCGGAGACGATGATCCGCAGGATCGCGATCCGGCTCGGCGTGCCTGCGCTTCCCGGCATGTCCCTGCGCCTCTCGGGAGAGGTCCGCGCGACGGAGCGCCGGGACGGAGAGGGATGGATCGAGATCGAGCTGCGCGGCACGACTCCCATCGGCGATCACGTGACGGGCAGGGTCGAGCTGACGCTGCCGCTGGACGCCGACGCGGCCTCGACGCCCCCGGCGACCTCGAGCCCCTGAGGCAATCCGCCAGACCGTTCTCCCCGCTCGCTCGAGGGGAGGCTCGCGCGCGCCGGGTCGCAGAGCGACCGCTACCCTTCGCGGGAAGGCCGGCCTGCCGAGGCGGCCGGGGGAGCGAGGCCGTGAGGCGATCGGAATCGAGCTCGACCGGGCCTTCGGAGCGGGACACGAAGGCGGACGCCCGCCCCGGGTCCGACGAGGGCCGGGCGTCGGGAGCCGCGCCGCGGCCCGAGCGCTCGCACCCATCCGGCTCCTCCCGCTCCCGCTCCTCCCGTCCTCTTCTCGGCGTCCTCCTCCGCTACGGCGCCCTCCAGCTGCCGGGCCTGGTCGTCTGCATCCTCGCGGTCCTGGCGGCCCACCACTGGCTCGATCTTCCCCGCGCGCTGGCAGCGGGCGCGGTCGCCGTCTGGATCGCGAAGGATGCGATCCTCTTTCCCTTCGTTCGCGAGGCCTATGAGCCGGGTCCGGGGAAACCCCATCGGGACCTCATCGACGCTTCGGGCGTCGCGCCGGACGGGCTCGTGGAAGAAGGCTATGTCCGGATCGGTCCCGAGCTCTGGCGCGCGCGGCGGGCACAGGGATGCCCTCCCCTGGCTCCGGGAGAGCCGGTCCGGGTGGTCGACATGACGGGCTTCACGCTCACCGTGGATCGCGATCGGAGCGGCGACTAGTCTCCATGCGCCCCGCGTTCGGGGGCTGATGGGTGGGCTTTCATGCTCCGAGTCACCCACTCCGAGTCGCTCCGGGCAGGACGAGTCCGACCTTCCGGCGATCTCCCGCCCCCCTTCTCCCTCCAGGAGGCCTCTTGGACATCCTCGCCAGTCGTTATCTGCTGCATCCGCGCGACTACGACCGGAGCGTCCGATTCTACCGCGACCTGCTGGGACTCCATCCGATGCGGGAGTTCGGGAGCGGTCGCGGCAGGGGCATCGTGCTCTTTCTCGGCGGCGGTCACCTCGAGATCACCGGCCGGAGCGAGCAGCCCGCGAGCTCGACCACCGAGCTCTGGCTCCAGGTTCGAGACGTCGCAGCCGTCGAACGCAAGCTCGTCGCTGAGCAGGTCCCGATCCTCGAGACCGCGACGCGAAAGCCCTGGGGTCTGGTCGAGCTGAGGGCCGAGGATCCCGACGGGCTGCGGCTCGTCTTCGTCGAGGTCCCTCCGGATCACCCGTTGAGGCGCGACCAGAGGTCCTAGCTAGCGCCGAGGCCGGCTCCGTCGCCGGCCCCCCTCCCTTCGCCTCCATCGAGCCACGCCGAGCTACTCCGAGGCGTTCGGAGCGAGGCGACCGAGCTCACCGAGAGGCACCATCCTCAGATAGCTCCGGGAGGGTCGCTTCAGGAAGACTCGCAGCTCCCTCTCCTTCGGCTCGATCCAGAACGCCTCCCAGCGCTCCTCGCCGAGGGCGTCGAGGGCTGCTGCCAGCTCGGCATCCGGGCCGAGCGGAAGCCGGGCGATCCGATACTGCCAATCACCGATGCGTTTCATGTCCGATCGGGCCCACTCGAGGGCATCGGTCGGCACGTCCTCTCCGGCCTCCCGGGCGCGCTCGTAGAGCGCCTCGATCTGTTCGCGAAGGGCACCCGGCGACCGGGAGGGCTCGTCCACCGGCTCGCATCCGGAGCCGAGCGCTGCGGTCAGCCCCGCGATCAAGAGCCCGAGCCGGCCCGGCTTGCGCCGCGTGCCGGAACCGGGCTCGAGCCTTCTTCGAGCGAGCTCCCGCATCGGGGGAGTCGTCCTCGCAAGAGGCCCCGACCGCCCCTTCTCGAAGGGAGTCGGATCGAGGGCGGTCAGCGAGACGCCGCCCACTTCGCCGGCAACGCCAGGAGCGCCGCGGCATAGCCCCACTTGTTCGAGTAGGCCGAGGCCAGCTGGACCATCACGCCCTTGCCCGGAACCGGGACGACCCGCGTCTGTCTGGGGTCGAGCCAGGCCAGATGGTAGGTCTCCCGGATGTCGCTGATCGTGAGCGGCTCGGGCGAGCGGTTCATGTCGAAGAAGACGCTCTTCTCGGCGACCTTCTCGAGCACGCCGTTCACCCGGTCGGCGGTCACCGAGTCGTCCGCCACGAAGAGCGTGAGATAGGTCATCGATCCGTCGGCCGCCGGCACCCGGATCGCTCCGCCGGCGAAGGCATGCTCCAGATCCCGCACGAGGAGTCCCACCAGCTTGAGCGCCCCCGACCCGCCCGGCTTGCCGATCGCGTCCAGGATGCCGCGGCCGGTCCAGGTATCGCAGGCGCTGTCGGAGTTCGTGGCGCTGTGGACGCTGATCATCGTGCCGGCCTCCACACCGAAGGCCTCGTGGAGAGCGAGGATCGGCGCGACCACGCTATTGGTCGTGCAGCTGCCCATGCTGCCGATCCGGGTGTCGCGCCCGAGCCGATCGAGGGACACGCCATGCAGCAGAAGCGGGATGTTCTGCCGCTCCTCCTCGTTCGCGCCGGGTCCCGAGAAGAAGACGGCCTCGGCCCCCGCGTCGATGAATTTCTGGGCCCTGGCCCGCGTGAAGTCGAAGCCGCTGCAGTCGACCACGATGGTCTGGGAGATGCCCTCCCGCGGCTCGAAGCGGTGCGCGTCGGTCAGCTCCCGAAGGACGGGAATCGTCCGGCCATGGTAGGAGATCGTGTGAGACGAGGGGTCGCAGGTGACGCCCTCGCTGCGCCCATGACCGAGCCGGATCGCCAGCGCCTCGAGCGTGGCCTTGGGATGCGGCTCGTGGACGCCGACGATCGGGATTCCCCCGTTGAGCGCGAGCTTGAGGAGAGAGAGTCCGATCTCTCCCACCCCGTTGATGAAGATGCCCGCGCCGGCCTCCTTCAGCGACTCGGCGTACTCGCCGAGTGTCGGCCGAATGTCGTGGCTCCAGACCTCACGCATAAGCTCTCCTCTGCAGACTCCCGGGCGCAGACAGATCGTAACACCGGACGGGGCGGGAGCACGCACGATCGGAGGCGTGTGTCTCGTTCGGCCCGATTCGTCCCCCGAAGCCGCTCTGCAAGGGGGCGCCCCGTCTCGCTCGAAGCGCAGTGCGAACGAGTCGGCGCCTGCCCCGGGTCCGTCATGAAACGGACGGGGGCGCCGTACGCCCACACCGTCTCCCCGAGCCTGTACAATCCGATGCCCGGTGCCTTCCGGAATCCGCGTCCCGGGCCGGGCCGGGCTGGCCCGGGCTGGGCCGTCCTGCTGTGCATCCCCGAGGAGAAGACATGGAAGACCCCGAGAACACGCATTCCCTGCTGGTCGGCTACGTGCTCTGGATCTTCGGCTTCCTCGGCTCCCACCGCTTCTACTTCGGGCGCCCCATCTCCGGCACGATCTACTTCTTCACCCTCGGCCTGCTCTTCATCGGCTGGATCGTCGATCTCTTCCTGATGCCCTCTCTGGAGCGGGATGCCGACCTGCGCTTCCGCGCCGGCCCGATCGACTACACCGTGGCCTGGATCCTGCTCACCTTCGTGGGCGTCCTCGGGATCCATCGCTTCTATCTACAGAAGTGGGGAACGGGGCTGCTCTACCTCCTGACCGGAGGACTCTTCGGGGTGGGAATCGTGTACGACTTCTGGACGCTGAACGATCAGATCGACCTGGAGAACAGCGTCGCCGCGACCCGCCCCTGAGAGGACGCCCCTCCGATCCCCCTCCGGTCGAGCTGCCTGGACGGCGTCGAGGAGAGGCGGATCTCGGGCCTTCTCAGGCGTATGCGTAGGCGCCGCCCTTCTCGAGCGCTCGCTGATAGGCGGGCCGCGCGTGGCAACGATCCTTGAAGTCCGCCAGGCCGGCCAGCGTCGCGGCCGGCGGATGCAGGAGCGGAGCGATCTCCGCGACGAAGGACATCTGCACGTCCGCGCCGCTGAACGTATCCGCGACCAGCCAGTCGCCCCCCTCGAGCGACCGGTCGACGTAGCCCAGATGTCGATCGAGCTCGCTCTCGATCCGCGGCTGGAGCGCCGCCCCGCCATCCGGCAGTCTCGACATGTAGAGCTTCATCATGAGCGGGAGCATCGCGCTCCCCTCCGCATAATGAAGCCACTGCAGGTACTCCTCGAGCTCGTCGGTCCCCTCTGCGGGACGGAGACGCCCCGCCCCATGTCGGCGGATCAGGAAGTCGATGATCGCGCCCGACTCGATCAGCGTCCGACCGTCGTCGCTGACCATGGGCGACTTGCCGAGGGGATGGACCGCCTCGAGCTCGGGCGGCGCCAGGTTCGTCTCCGGATCACGCTCGTAGCGTTGGATTTCATACTCGACCTCGAGCTCCTCGAGCAGCCACAGGACCCGCTGCGAGCGGGAGTTGTTCAGGTGATGGACGACGATCATGGGAGCCCCCTCTGGAGAGATCGGGCCAGCATAGCCCGAGGGAGAGGCCAGCCCCGCCCGCGTCGGATCTCTGACCGAGGCGCTCGTGAAGGGGCCTCGCTCTTCCCGCCTCAGCGCTCGG
>CAYXLY010000211.1:0-7806 GCA_964466005.1 uncultured Spirochaetaceae bacterium
GGGATCCATTGCTCGGTGGCCGTCGTGGCCTCCTGCGCCGTGCAGCATGCCCATGTCGGCCATCGTGAGCATCGGCCGCCGCCGCCGCGCCGGAACGGCCGCCGTCATGCCTTCACGGGTGGCGAGCGTGCCCCGCGCATGGCCGCTTCGATCCATCGTCTCGGCGAAGAGCGTGTAGGCGCTCTCCTCGGGCAGCGTGACGATCACGTCGTAGGTCTCGGCGACCCCGATGCGGAGCTCGTCCGTCTCGACCGGCACGACGTCCTGCCCGTCGGCCTGGACGACCGTCATCGGCAGCCCCGGAATCCGGAAGTCGTAGAAGGTCAGCGTCGAGGCGTTCACGATCCGCAGCCGCACGCGCTCGCCCGGCCGAGCCAGGGCCGTCCAGTTCTCGTCGGGCGAGTGCCCGTTCATCAGATAGGTGTAGGTGGCGCCCGTGACGTCCGCGATGTCGGTGGGATCCATCCGCATCCAATCCCATCGCAGTCGCTTGCGGACCACGTCGCCGAGGCTCTTCCCCGTGGCCTCGATCTGCTCGTCCAGGTTCGCGATCGTCGGTCGCTGGAAGTTGTAGTAGCCGTCGATCGTCTTGAGGTTTCGCAGGACCGCGTGCGGATCCTCGAAGGTCCAGTCGGAGAGGACGATCGAGAGCTCGACGTCGTGGTCGACCGGGTCGCGGTCGGCGGGCTCGATGATCAGCTGGCCGTAGTGGCCGAGCTGCTCCTGGAGGCCGGTATGGCTGTGATACCAGTAGGTCCCGCTCTGACGGACGGGATAGCGATAGGTGAACGTCTCGCCGGGCGGGATCCCCTCGAAGCTGATGCCGGGCACGCCGTCCATCGTGAAGGGCAGGAGGATCCCGTGCCAGTGGATCGACGTGGACTCCGCCATGCGGTTGTGGACGCGGATCAGGGCATCGCGTCCCTCCTGCATCCGGATCACCGGGCCGGGAAAGGAGCCGTTCAGGGTGATCGCGTCGCCCACCCGTCCGTCGACGAGCAGCGGCTGTCGCTCGAGCACCAGGTCGATGCCTTCGGAGGCGGTCGCATCCAGCTCGCTGTGGATTCCCGCTCGGGCGAGCGACGAACGCGCTCTCGCCGGACGAACGCTTCCGGGCTGCGCGTTCGCAGGACGCGCGCCGAGAAGCCCCCCACCACCCGCCACCGCCGCCATGGCCGCGGAGAGAAAGCCGCGCCGGGTCCAGCCGCCGATGGGGCCGGTCGACCGCTCGGTCGAGCGTTCGTCGTCTGCGTCGCGGATCGCGCCCTCCATGTGGGGATCAGCTCTTCTCGACCCAGTGATCGCCCTTCTTCTCGTATTGCTTCTTCACGGCGGACCACGCCACCTTGTGGGCGGTCTCCTCCCTCGACGCGTCGCCCTTGCGGCTCTCGGAGTCCGAATACTCGCCCCAGGCGTCGTTGAACGCCTTGCGGTAGATCTGTTGAGCCCCCTTCGGCAGGCTGTCGCGCACCGAGCTGGGAAGGTCCGAGATCGAGTCATAGGGCATCTTCGGGCTCCACCCGGCCAGGGGGCTCCACCGGGCCAGCGACGCGGGGGGTCGGGTCGCATCGATCGGCCGCTGCGTATCGTCGTATCACCGGAAGCCGGCTCTTCATGGCTAGCAAGCCGCGTGCCGTACCCGCACTCGATCGGATGGGAGCCCGCAGCGAAATCGACGCGATTCGACGCGGCCCAGGGACCGCCATCCTTGTCGATTCCTCAATCGCGTATCGTGCGAAGCTCTGCCGCGTCCAGAGGCGGCCTGGATTCGAGCACGACATCGGAAGCTGCGGTGCCGACGCGGCCAGGACCCGGATCGCCGGCTGCCGACTCCGCAGAACGCAGGAACGCCTCCCGGCCGAGATGGAGCGAGCCGCGCTGGAGGCGAAGCATCCCTTCCCGGAGAAGCGCCTCGAGCGGCGCCTGGAGACGCTCGCGTGCGTTCCGGGTCAGCCGGACGAAGCCCATCCGGTGGATGCCGTCGTTCATGGCCTGATCCGCCGGAATCCCCTCCGCGTCGTACGCGTCGAGCACGGCGTGGAAGAGCGCCAGCATGAGCTCCGTGTCGGGGACATGATCGAGGTCGCGGATCTCGTCGGGCAGCGCGCTCCAGTCTCGAAGCCGGGGGACACGGAGCTGACTCGCTCGGCCGACGAAGGGCCCCTGCTGGATGAGGTCCCCGCGTTGCTCGAGGGCCTCCACGCGCTCTTCGATGCGCTCGCGAATGCGCGAGCCCAGCCGGCCCACCCCGGCGGCATCGAGGAGTCGTTCGGCGAGGACCCGCCAGTGGATCGGACCCTCGACCTCGACGACATGGCGGATCGCGCCGTCGAGACGATCGTCGGAGAGGTCATGGAAGCTCGCCGTGCCCTCCGGAGCGAGGGCGAGCGCGAGGGCGATCGGATCGACGCAGCGATAGGGGATCAGCTCGAAGGTCGGCACCCAGGTCCAGGCTTCCGCCTCCTCGACTCGGGCGGGACGCAGCGCCGAGTCCACGGGCCGCGCGTCCGGATCGCAGATCAGACTTCGATGGAGCCGGACCAGAGCGTCGAAGCTGCCGAGAGCCGCCTCGCTCATGCCGCCTCCTCCAGCCTCATCTCGACGCCGAGCCCTTCGGCCAGGACATCGAGCATCGCCTCCTGGAGCCGCGTCCGGGGCCCAGCGGCCAGGCAGGCATCGTCGAGCGAGAGCAGCGTCTCGGCCCGGGTCGCCTCGTCCACCTTGTCGGCGAACGTGCGCGCCAGCAGGTAGAGGACGCCGAGCGGCGCCTCCGGTCGCATCGACTTCAGACCGTCGCTCTCCGTTCCGTCCGCGTTCACACGCAGGGCGCCCCGCATCCCGTCGGCCTCACCGCCGGCTCCACCGCCGTCCACACCGCCCCCCGCAACGGACTCCACACTCCCATCGCGATCGGCACCGACACCCAGCCACCGCGCGACCTGCTCGCCCACCGCCCGCACATCCGCGTCGAGCGCGACCTCCGACGCCGTCTCGGGCGCGGGCATGCCGGCGGCCGGGCCTTCGAAGGCCGTTCGTCCGCGCCCGAGCGTGACGAGACAGAAGACCAGCGCCGCGAGGAGATCCCGCCGTGACTCCTGCTCCAGCTCGACGCCGTGCTCGACCAGGAGACGCGTTCCGATGGGGGCGATGTCGGCGATCCGGAAGTCCAGGCGCTCGCGCTCCGCCGCAGCGCGCCGCCAGCGATCGATCAGCTGCCCGATCAGCCAGAAGACCGCCTGGCCGATCCCGAGCCCGATCGTGACGACCAGCTGCACGAGGGTCAGGGCGGCCGCGAGCGTGAGATAGATCGCCTGCAGATAGAGAGCGTTCTTGCCGCGGACCTGGATGCCGGCGATCTTGGCCGACGAGCTCCCCGGCCGGATCCAGTTCACCGCCCCGATCGGGGTCTTCGTCGAGATCGAGAAGCCGCTCTTCGAGACGTTCAGCTTCGCCGCGTCCGGGCCATAGCGGCCGCGCAGGATGAAGCGGCCGTTCTGGAACGCCACCTGCGTATTCTTCGCGAGCCGGGTAGAGACGCGGAGCCCCCGACGCGTATTGCCGGTGAGGTTCACGGCGCCGACCCGACCCTGCGCTCTCAAGGCCAGACCGCCGGTCCGACTGGCGCGCAGATAGGGACCCGTATGCTCGATCCGCTTCTGCCGCCCCTCGCGGTCCTTCTCTCCGACCTTGAATAGCGCCAATGAGCCTGCTCCTCGTGCTCGGGGAGATTAGGCGACCGGCCGCACGAGTTCCTTCCCAGCCTGCCACCCCTGGGGCATGCCATGGGCTCTCGAGGGCTTGCGGTGGAATCCCGCTCGTCGAGACGATCTTCGGAGCATCGAGGAGAAGCAGCCGAGGAGCTGAGTAGCCGAGCGGCTCACGCGGCGCAGCGCGGATCAGTCGCGTGGTTCGCGTCCTGCGCGTCGCGCTTCGCTACGACCTTCGCTGGGATCTTCCGCAAAGAGCCATCGCAGGAGCGCCTCGGCGGGCAGGTAGAGGACCAGCGGATAGGCGACCATGCGGATCAGCAGGGAGAGCGCGTCGGGCAGCGATGCGAGATCGAAGCCGAACGGCGCATCGATGCGATTGATGCCGCGCTCGGGATTGGTGAGCCACGCGCTGAGCGGAAGCACGATCCAGCAGAGGACCGTCTGCAGCTGCCAGCCCCGGCGGTCGTGGCCGAGCCGCGACACGACGTAGAGCAGCAGCAGCGGAACGCCGACATGGAAGAACGAGGCCAGGCGCGGCGCCAGCGGCTGGCTCGCATCGAAGAGATAGGGGGTGGCAGCGAACGGATGCACGCCGAGGGCGAGCGCGCAGGCGAGATCGATCGTCCAGGCGAGGCCGATCACGAGCGTCGCCACCAGCTGGCTCGACAGGAGCAGCCGCGACTCCAGCCACAGACCGATCAGCACGATCAGGTTGGCCAGATCGCAGAGCCACAGCAGGTTCTGCCAGCCCCAGGCCGTCACTACGAGCGGCAGCCAGACCAGGATGAACCCGGTGAAGGCGAGCTTCAGCCAGAGGGGAAGGAGGGCGTGGCTCACTGCGACGGCGGCGACGACGGCGAAGACGGACTCACGGGGGCTCCCAGGGCGGTGGACCGGATGCGCGGCGGCAGCCCCGAACATCGGGAGGTCTGTCGACCGACCCGGGGAAGGATGCCACGAGATTCGTCGCTGGACTCGCTCGAAGACGGTCCGGAGTCGCGTATGGATCCGCGCCGGCGAGCACGTCGATTGCGCTTCGTCCGCTGAGCGCGTCGATTGCGAGCCGAGGAGGACCGGCGCAGACTCTCGAGTCGTACGGCTCGAAAGGGGCGAGCAGCCGCTCGTCGACGCAGGCCGCTCGCTGGCTGGGTCCAGCCTCGAGCCCGCGGACGACGGGCTCGCCCGACGGATCGGAGGGAGCCTTGACGGCGTGGAGGGAGCTCATCGACATCCGCTCGGGCCTCGTGGGTGGAAGCCTTCTGGCGGGGGTCGTATGGCTCATGAACGCCTCCCATGGCCCTGCTCCGGCGACGACGGCGGCCGCGAAGCAGTTCGCGTACACGTTCTGCATGGGAGGCCTGGTGATGAGGCTCTGTACCCGGCTGGCTCTTCGACCGGGAGACGATCGGGCGGTGTTGCTGGCGGCGATCGGCCTACCGTCGCTGCTGACCATCGCAGCCACGCTCCTGCTGCACAGTCTGCGCGGCACGCCGGAGCCCCTCCTCTCGACGCTGCCCGCGACGCTCGTCGCCCCGCCTTCCTTTGCCGTCTGGGCCTGGAAGACGCATACCGATGGGCGTTCGCCCTGGGAAGACGGACCGGACCGGCACTCCGGCTCCGGCCGATAGCGCTTCGTCCGTCGTCTTCGCCGTTGCCGTTGCCTTCGCCATCGCCTTCGAGCGATCTGCGGTCATGCCCGTCCCTCTACGGCCCGTCCTTCGGACTTCCGTCGTCCCGGCGTCCCGCGTCCCGGCGCTGACCCCGGCTCTCTTTCTGGCCTTGGATCGAATCCGCGCGCTCTTCCGGGCGCTCGTCCCGGCTCTTCTCCCGCGCGCCTGGACCCTCCTGCCCTGAAGGCTCGCCCCGCGTCCGCTCGTCCTGGGTCAAGCGCACGATCTGGTCGGCGTGGATCTCGCGCCGCTCGACGAAGTCGAGGTCGAGCACGCCCGAGACCCAGACGGGATCGCCCGCCTCGATCTGCTGCGCGCCCGAACGTTCGAGCGGATCGATCGGCATCGACCGGGTGTCGACGCGGAGGCGCTGGCTTCCGGCATCGAGCATGAGCTCGCGCCCGTCGATCGAGGCCACGATGCCGGAGACCGAGACCCGGGAGCCGCCCGGGGGCTGGGCCGGAAACCACAAGAAGCCGACGGGACCGCCGCGGAAGTCGCGGTCCGGCTGATAGTAGGTCGACTGGTCGGGCACGTAGAGGCTCTGGGCGACGATGCCTCGACCTTCGAAGAGGTCCTCGTCGATCCGTCCGTGGACCGTGATGCGCTCCCCGGTCTGGATCGGCAGGTCGTTCAGGGGCCACTCGCGGTTCGCGAGGGTCACGGGAATCGTGCCTGCTCCGTAGTCGAGGGTGAGGGTCCGTGCATTCGCTTCGGCGACGGTGCCGGAGAGGCTGATCCAGATCGACTCGGGTGCGGAGTGGGGTCGGGCGAGGGCCCGGGAAGGGATCTTCTCCTCACCGGCGCGCGGCTCGGCAGCGCGCGGCGCCGAGACGGCGAGGGCGAGGACGGCGATCGCTCCGCAGGCGAGGCGGGCATACCGGGCGCGGATCTTCATGTTCGGGGGCTCCCTGGTCGGGGCACTCGAGAACCTCCGCTGCTTCGGCGCTCTGCGTCGCTGCATCACGCCGTCGCCGCATGGCGCCGTCGCTGCGATCGCCGTCGCGCGGCCTTCGCGCGAAGGCGGGAGGTCGGCCGAATGCCCTCGTCACGAGCATGAAGCAGCAACATGCGTACCAGCGAAGCGCCTCGCCTTCGGATCCACGCGCGGCGGCCGGCCAGCGGGAGGCTCCGGGTCGAGGCACGGCGCCACAGATCTCATGGCTGTCGCGACCGCCGCGCGCCGTGGGCCGCTGTGCTGCGCGAACGGCTGGCGTGGGCGCCGTGTGCGGGTGGCATGGATGGCGGAGGTCGCGGGCCTCACGTCGGGC
This sequence comes from uncultured Spirochaetaceae bacterium, assembly GCA_964466005.1. Lineage (GTDB taxonomy): Bacteria > Myxococcota_A > UBA9160 > UBA9160 > UBA4427 > UBA4427. The sequence continues at coordinate 6,652 of CAYXLY010000211.1, forward strand.
GGTGGGCTGTCGCGACGCTGCGGAGCGGGGGGCAGGGTCGCTGCGAGTCCCGGGCCCCGAGCGCCGCGCCCCCGGAGATTGCAGAATCCACGTCGGACCTCGACGACGAGGCGGGCCCGTGCGGCCCGCACGATCTCGAAGGCGAGCGAGCCAGCGAGCGAGCGGACGGCGCGGAACGAGCTCCCGGGCCGAGCGACGGGCGAGCCGAGACCGAGCTCCCGGGACGGGTGATCCGAACATGCCTCTCGATCCGCAGCGCTTCATCGAGATCTTCCGCATCGCGGCGCTGCAGGCAGGTAGCGTGGCTTCGCGACTTCAGGGGGAGGTGCGCACCCAGCGCAAGACGAATGAGACGAGCCCGGAGTCGCAGGCGCTGACCGCGGTCGATCTGGCCACCCAGGACGTCGTGCTCCACCTGCTGCATGCCCTGCTGCCGAAGGAGACGGACACGCCCATCGCCCTGGACGCGGAGGAGGAGACCGACACGGTGGCGCTCTTCGCGCCCGAGGCTCCGGGGCGGGACCTGATCGTGCTGGATCCGGTCGACGGCACCTTGAGCTACACGCGCGGCTCTCGCGACTACGCGGTGATGGGCGCACTGCTGCAGGATGGACGCTATGCGGCTTCGTTGATCCATTTTCCGGCTCATCGAGTGACGGCGTGGGCCATCCGAGGCTCGGGCTGCTTCCGCGAGCTCGAAGGACGGAAGCCTGCACGCATCCTCCGGCCGCGGGCGCCGAGCCGCATCCTGGTCACGCCTCGGACCGATCGGAAGAGCCGCGATCGTCTGGCGCCGCTGGCTTCCGAGATCGAGACCTCCCGTTGCTCGGCGGTGGATGCCTCGGCGCCGGCGTTGGGCCGCGCCCGAGCCGCGCTCTCGCCGAAGCGCTCCGATCGGCGGCGGGCCATCGGCTACCTGCTCACCCTCGAGGCGGGGGGCCATGTCCAGATGGGCGATCACGACTGGCGCGGCGAGGATCCGGACGCCCTCGGAGAAGACGCCGCACCGAGCATCGTGGCCAGCTCCCGTACGCTGGCTCGACGCGTCTCGAAGGCCTATCGAGGATAGGTCTATCGGGGTTAGGCCTATCGCGGATCGGCCCGTCACGGGCACTCCCGTCACGGGCACTCCCGTCACGGGCACTCCCGTCACGG
>CAYXLY010000212.1:0-7726 GCA_964466005.1 uncultured Spirochaetaceae bacterium
CATTGGCCGTGCGGGATGGTGCCGTCTCACGCAGTGCGCTGCGCGACATCGTGCTGCGCGACACGACTGCGCTGAAGCAGATCGAAGACATTGTTCATCCCCTCGTCACGGCGCTGCAGCGGGATCTGGTGGGCCGCTTCCCGAACGTCGCGGCCCTCGATGCGACGCTGATCCTGCGCTCCCTCGATGCCATGTTCCAGCAGATCGAGACCGCCATCCGGATCCTCTCGCTCTTCACGTTGGGCACGGGGATCGCGATCCTGGTGGCGGCCTCGATGGCGGCCCGCGCCGAGCGCGCCCGGGAGGCGTTGCTGCTTCGGGTCCTGGGCGCGTCGCGTCGGGTGCTGAGGCGCATTGCCGCGACGGAGGCCGTGGTGCTGGCTGCGGTGGCGTCCGGGGTCGGTGGCGGACTGGCGCTGCTGGCGGCCTGGATCCTGGTCGTGTGGGTCTTCGAGCTTCCTTTCGCGCCGCCCCTCCTCGAGCTCGCTGCGCTCACCGGCGCGACCTTCCTCGGCACGGCGCTCGTCGGAGGGCTGGGGACGGTGCGCGGCCGGGGCCGCGGGCCGCAGGCGGCCTTGCGCGGCGATCCGGTCTGATCGAGGTCCGTCGTGTGCCCTGCCCACCCGGATTCCGATAGACTGGAAAGAGACCGGCGTCGCACGAAGACCCCTCACGGAGACCGGGATTTGGCCAACAGGCTGAGAGAGCTGCTGGGTGAGGCCAGGCGCCGGAAGGTCTTTCGCACGGCGGGCGTCTATCTGGTGGCCGTCTGGGGCCTCTCCCAGGGCGCCGTCGAGCTGGCTCCGCTCTTCGGGGCGCCGGACTGGGCCCTTCGGGCCCTGGTCATCGGAGCGATCGCGTGCCTGCCGGGAGTGGTGACGCTGGCGTGGATGTTCGACATCGGTCTCGGCGGGATCCGGCGCGATCCGGAAGATCTGGCGCAGGTCGACGAGGATGATCTCGCGAGCATGCCGACGATGATCGGCTCCGATGCGGTCGAGGGCGGGGTGATCGTGCGTTGGAAGGACGGACGCGGAGAGAACGCGGCGCTCTTCACCGAAGAGTTCTTCGTCGGACGGGGCAGCGATTGTCGGGTCCGCTTCTACGATCCGCTGGTCTCCCGTCGACATGCACGCGTGTATCCTGACGACGGAGCCTGGTGCATCGAGGATCTCGGCAGCCGGAACGGCACGATCCTCGGAGAGACCCGGATCGAGCGCGCGGAGCTCGGGGTCCGCAACGAGGTCCGGGTGAACGAGGCGGGCCCGCCGCTCCATCTCGAGGTCCTGAAGCCGGGCCATCAGACGGTGGACGGGCTCTCCCGGCATGCGGGAGGCCCCCGGGTCGCTCACGTCCGTTCGGGCTCCGATGGGACCCTGACGTCGAGAGAGGCCCCATCACGAACGAGGAGAACCCATTGAGCCGCATCCTGATCACCGGATCGGGCCTCTATACGCCGTCCGATTCGATCACGAACGAGGAGCTCGTGACCTCACTGTCCGAGGCCAACGCGCGCTGGAATGCCGCGCATGCCGAGGCCATCGAGCGCGGCGAGGAGACGGAGCGGGACGCCCCCTCGGTCGCCTTCATCCGCAAGGCCTCGGGCATCGGGGCCCGCTATGTGATGGACAAGGCGGGCGTGCTCGACCCGGAGCGGCTGCGCCCCCGGCTTCCTCTCCGCGGAGAGGAGGAGCTCTCGATCCAGGCGGAGATCGCGCTCACGGCGGCCAAGGAGGCGCTGGCGCAGGCGGGCCGCAGCGGAGCGGACGTGGACGCGGTGATCGTCGGATGCTCGAACCTCCAGCGGGCCTATCCCGCCGTCGCCATCGAGGTCCAGGCCGCGCTCGGGGCCAAGGGCTTCGCCTACGACATGAACGTGGCCTGCTCCTCGGCCACGTTCGCGATCCAGAACGCCGTGGATGCGATCCGGGCCGGTCATGCGCGATGCGCGCTCGTCCTGAATCCCGAGATCACCTCCGGTCACAACAACTTCGAGCTGCGCGAGTTCCACTTCATCTTCGGCGATGCCTGCACGGCCGTGCTGCTCGAGGCCGAGGAGCACGCCGCGGCCGACGAGGCCTGGGAGGTGCTCGGGACCCGTCTCGCCACGCAGTTCTCGAACAACATCCGCAACGATGCCGGCTACCTGAATCGCTGCGAGGAGGGCGAGCGGGATCCCCACGAGCTGCTCTTCCGACAGAACGGACGCCAGGTCTATCGAGAGGTCTGTCCGATGGTGGCCGAGCACATCCGCAGCCATCTCGAGGACGCCGGGGAGTCGCTCGACGACGTGCGACGTCTCTGGCTGCATCAGGCCAACCTCGGCATGAACAAGCTGATCGCGAAGACGCTGCTCGGTCGGGAGGCCCGGGAGGACGAGGCGCCGGTGATCCTCGACGAGTACGCCAATACGAGCTCGGCGGGATCGGTGATCGCCTTCCACAAGCATCGCGAAGGCCTCGGCGCGGGCGATCTGGCCGTGCTCTGCTCCTTCGGCGCAGGCTATTCCGTGGGCAGCGTCCTGCTTCGAAAGCACGCCGATTGACTCCTGACGACCCGATGCGTACCCGATGGCGCCGGAGCCGGGATGGGAATCGAGCCCGGGCGCGCGCGTCGGCGCTCGTGCTCGGCCCGCTGCTCGTCGCCGTCGTCGCGGCGCTGATCCCGGCCGCCGGCCGCGTCGGGGCGGACGAGGTGAAGGGAGCGACGACGGAGTCCGGGTCCGCCGGCTCCGCCGAGGCCGAGGCGTCTGCCTCCGCATCGCTCCACTTCGTCCGAGGGGGGGAGACGCGTCGGGTACTCTCGCTCGAGGCGCTGCGCCAGGCCTGTCCGTCGGTCGAGGTCGAGGTCGACGATCCCTACCACCGTCGCCGGATGCGCTATGTCGGGCTCCCGCTCCGCTGCGTGCTCGATCGGGGCTTCGTCGACTCCGGAGGCGCGTCGAGCCTCGCGGACGAGTCGGTGCTGCTGCGTGCCCTCGATGGCTACACGCGTCCGGTCCCCGGCAGCGCGCTTCTGGAGCCGGGAGGAGTGCTGGCCTACGGCGAGCCGGCGTTGATGGGCACGGCCGATGCGTCCTCCGCAGCGGTGCCGCGCTTCAGCCCGATCGATCGACGGCATGTCGATCCCGCTCCCTTCTATCTGGTCTGGACGAACGAGGGGCAGGACGATCCTCACGACTCGCCGTGGCCGTATCAGCTGACCCGGATCGAGGTCGCATCCTTCCGGAAGGCCTTTCCGCATACGGTGCCGAGCGGGCTCCGGGAAGACCATCCGGGCTGGTCGGGCTATGCGATCTTCCGGAGGTCGTGCGCCTCGTGTCACTCGATCAACGGAGAGGGCGGGAAGATCGGTCCCGATCTGAACGTGCCGCGGAGCATCGTCGAGTATCGTCCAGAGGACCAGATTCGCCGCTATGTCCGCGACCCCGAGTCCTTCCGCTACACGAGCATGCCCGCGCATCCGGGTCTGGACGAGGACGACCTCGACGCGCTGATCGCCTACTTTCGGGCGATGAGCGAGCGCAAGCACGATCCCCGGACGCGAGGTGGCTCGTGAGTCCGAGCCCCGGCGTCCCCGAGCTCGTCGGCGCCGCTCTCCATCTCGGCCGCCGTCGCCTCGAGACGTCCCACGGCGTCTTCGATCTCCATCTCTTCCGGGACCTGGCGCGCGCTCGCTCGGCGATGGCGATCGTCCGGGGTGACATGGGGGAGGCCGCTCCCCTGCTCGCCCGGGCTCACTCCTCCTGCGTGACGAGCGAATGTCTCGGCGCCTGCGACTGCGATTGCGCCGATCAGCTCGAGGGCGCCCTGGCCATGATGGCCCGAGCCGGCCGCGGCGTGCTCTTCTATCTGATGCAGGAGGGGCGGGGGGCGGGGCTGACGGCCAAGGCGCGCGATCGCATGATCGTGCAGGCGAGCGGCCATCGGATGACGACCTTCGAGGCCTTCGCCGAGATGGGGCTGCCCTCGGACCTGCGCAGCTACGAGGAGCTCGCGCCGATGGCTCGCTGGCTGGGAATCCGTGCGCCGCTTCGATTGCTGACGAACAACCCCGAGAAGGCCGAGGCCGTCGAGCGCGCGCTGCGCCCCGAGAAGATCGAGATCGACGGCATCGAGTCGATCCAGGGCCCGGGCTCCCCCTTCAATGCCGACTATCTCGACGCCAAGGAGCGCTCGGGACATGCCCTCGACCTCTCCTGTCGGCTGCCCGGGGCGCTCGCCCCGGAGCGCCTCGGCGTCGAGTCGCCGGCCCCCGCCCTGGGCGCCCCCCACCTGCTCTCGACGGCCCGTTATCTGCTTCCGATCGCGTTCTCCGACGAGCCGGTCGTGGACTGGTTTCCGCTGCGCATCGTCTTCGATCGCCGTTCTGCCCGGGAGACGATCGTGCTCTCGAGCCCGTGGCGCGCGGAGCGCACCGCAGTCGGGACGACGACCGAGGCGAAGAGGGCCGGGGACGGACCGCGAGCCTGGCATCTGATGCAGCTGATCGATCGACTCCCGGGGCGGGGCGGGGTCGGGAGGCGCGCGTTGCAGGAGAGCCTGCGGGCGATGCGGGGCCGGAGCGGAGGGGCCGTCGTGATCGACTTCGAGGACACGGAGCCCGGTGACGTCTCTCGGGACGGCGGCGCGTCCTGGCGAGAAGACGGTCGCGCCCGGGCCGAGGAGATCCTCGAGGCGCGCTGGCCCTCGGAGCCGGGAGGCCGGGACGCCGCCGATGCAGAGGACTGAGTCGGCCGATCGAGCCCGCGCGCAGCTCGCCGAGCGCGTCGCGCGCGCACCCCGGCTCGTCGAGGGGGTCCCTGCGTTGCTGGCTCCGCTCCTCGAGCGTCCCCGGCGCCTGCCCCGCCTGCTCGTCACCACCGGCATCGGGACCTCGGAGGCGCATGCGCGTCATCTCGCCGAGTCCGCGACGCGCTGGGGAGGTCAGCCCGCCCGCTTCACTCCGACCGGCGCGCTCGAGGGCGGCCCACCTCCCGGTGCCGAGCAGGATTGGCTCGTCGTCTTCTCGCAAGGACTCAGTGCGAACTCTCGCTTCGCGCTGCGCGACGTGGAGCGGTGGGCAGGGGTCGTGCTCGTCTGCGGCCTGCCCGGACCGGGCGAGGTGGGCTTCGCGGATCTCCCGGAAGAGAAGAGGGCCTGGCTGGCCGGGCTGGAGGCGAGGGGCGTCGTCCGGATCGATTCCGGATGCGGTCCCGAGCAGGGGCTGCTGATCCGCGTGATCGGCGCGCGCGTGGGCTATGCGGTGGGCTGGAGTCTGCTTCGCACGCTGGCTGCCCGAAGACTGGACGCGATTCCGGCCCTCGCGACGGAGGCCATCGACCTGCGTGCGGCCCAGGAGCGCGCGTCCGCCGAGGTCGCCCGCGCCTTCGAGCCGGATCTGCCGGTCGCGCCCTTCTTCGAAGCGGGGAGGAGCCTGCTGCTCATGGCGGAGGGCGGGCTGCTGGAGCTCTCGAGCCAGCTCGCCCTCAAGATCGCGGAGGGCATGCTCCGACCCCCGCCGCTCTGCGTCGACGCGCTGCACTTCGCGCACGGTCCGCTGCAGGCGCTGGCCGAGCGGCCGATCTCGATCCTCTTCCTCGCGGGCCCCCCTGGCGAGGCGAGTGCGGAGGGCTGGCTCGATCGACTCCGGCGGACCCTGGATCCGGATCTCCACGATCTCCGGGTGCTGCGCGCCTCGTGCTCGGCCCCCTTCTCGATTCTCGAGCACGAGGCGATGCTCGACGCCCTGGTCCTGCGATTCCTGGAGGAGACGGGCCTCGACCTCGCCGTCTGGCCCGGCGCGGAGCGCGAGGCGGCCCTCTACGACGCCGCCCCGGCGCTTCCCGCGGCGGAAGTCGCCCGAGCCGCCCTCGGCGAGTCGGCTCCGCACGCCGGGATCCGGGGCCGATCGCTCGAGGAGTCCGTCTGGCCAGAGGTGGAGGAGGCTCTCGCCATGCCGGGCTCCACCGCGTTGATCGGGCTGGGCTCGGTCGAGCAGCATGGCCCGCACCTGCCGCTCGGCACGGATCGCTGGATCGCGGATGCGCTCGTCAGGCGGCTCTCGGAGCGGTTGGAGGGGGCCGTGGCGCTCCCGGCGATTCCCTTCGGCTGCGCCAGCGAGCACATGGGCTTTCCGGGCACGCTGCATGTCGGACCCGGGACGTTGGAGGCGCTGCTCGCCGATCTCCTCGACTCGCTCGCCGTGCACGGATTCGAGCGCGCCTTCGTCTTCAGCGCGCATGGCGGCAACGTCGGGGTATTGGAGGCATTGCGCTCGCGCATCGGGCCTGCGTGCGCGCCGCTCGCCGTGCGTGTCGCGAGCGACCTCGAGGCGGTCGCGGCCATGCAGGCGAAGGCGGTGGCGGCAGAGGGGCTCGACCCCGAGAGCGCCGGTCCCCACGCCGGCGAGTTCGAGACGAGTCTCGTGGCCGCCCTCCGCCCGGGCTCCGTCCGCCGGCCATCGCTGGCGCCGGGGCTCCGGACGACGGCCGAGGAGGCGCAGGCGCTCTTCTACCCCAGCCTTCGGGATCGGAGCGCGAGCGGGGTGCTCGGAGATCCGACGCGCGCCTCGGCCCGGCGCGGCCAGCGCTACCTCGAGGCCTGGGTCGCGCTGCTCGAGCGCGCCTATCGCGACGCGTTCGGAGAGCGCGTCGCGGACTCCGGTCGCGACCAGAAGAAGCGCGCGTAGACGAATGGAGCCCAGAGCCCGTAGTAGAGCTGGTTCGGCACGATCCGGATCGCCCAGCCCAGGTCGAGCTCGCCCAGCACGATCAGGCAATCCGCCGACAGCCAGAGGGCATAGTAGGCCGCGCTGTAGCCGAGCAGGTCACGCAGGTAGCTCGCGCGCGCCGGCTCGCTGGCCAGGCTGCGCGCGACCCAGACGCGTCCGAGGAAGAGGCAGAGAAGGAAGAATCCGAGCTCGTAGATCATCCACAGAACGAGCTCCGGGAGATCCGGCCAGACCAGTCGGGCGCCTCCGTAGAGGAGACCGGTCGTGATGGGCACCAGCAGGGCGGTGCCCGATGCCCAGCCGAGATTCCGGGTCAGGGCGCGTTCGGGTCGCGCGACTCCGATCGCGAGCAGCAGCACCCTGAGGTCCCCGAGCAGGACGAAGAAGAAGGGAATCACCTGGGCGGCCAGCGTGCCCGCCAGCCACTCGCTGCGCACCAGCGGGCCGGTCGCGATGGGATCGATCGCGGTCTCGACCGCGAAGACGAGGGTGAGGATCGAGACGAAGCGCGTCGCCTCGGGGACGACCGCGCGAGCCTGGTCCGGGGGCGCCACGGCTCGATAGGCCAGAAAGGCCAGGGGCGCGATCAGCAGGCCATAGAGCCCCTGCAGCTCACCGCCGTAGAAGAGATGCCAGCTCGTCTCGGGCATGGATCAGGTCGGCCGCCTCCGCGGAGCCCGAAGTCGATCGACCAGCCGTTCGAGGGTCGGAAAGAAGCGCATCCGATCGAGCCATGGATTGAGCCAGCCGGAGGTCACGCAGTATGCCCGGTCGTGATGGCGGTGATGCAGAGCGTGGCGCTGCGGAGACAGGATCCAGCCCCAGGCCTGGAGGCGGCCGACCGCGGCGGGGGGATCGGCTCGATGCGCCCAGCCGTGGAGCTGATTCGTGAGGAAGAGGGCCGCCGTCGAGCCGACTCCGAGACCGTGGAGCCCGGCGAGCAGCGCCGGGGAGAGCGAGCCGAGTGCGGCCTCCGAGGGCAGGGGCAGCGCCAGCAGCCCGGCCACCAGCGGCA
>CAYXLY010000213.1:0-3858 GCA_964466005.1 uncultured Spirochaetaceae bacterium
CGACGGCAGTGGGAGCGCCGGCATCACGACCCGCTCCCTCGTCGGCATCCTGCACGAGGGAGCGGGTCGTGATGCCGGCGAGGCGCACGAAACCCTCTCCGAGCTCGCGCGCGCGCCCAGACCACCCGTCTGGATGGTCGCAGAGGAGTTCCTGCCAGGCCGCGAGCTCAGCGTCGCCGTCCTCGGACCGACCCGGAATGGAGACGCGCCCTCCTGCCTGGCTCTGCTCGAGGTCGACTACGACTCGCTCCCCGCCGACCTCCCGCGCATCATGACCCACGACTCGAAGACCGACGAAGGCTCGGTCTACTGGCAGAAGCTCGGCCTACGGCGAGCCGAGCTGCCGGAGAACGTCCGCCAGGGCATCGAGCGCGACTGCATCCGGATGTTCGATCGCCTCGATTGCCGCGACTACGCGCGCTTCGACTTTCGACTCGATGCCGAGGACGTGCCCCGGCTCATCGACGCGAACGCCCATCCCGAATGGGGATCCGAGAGCATGATGGCCCACATGGCGGGCTTCGCGGGGCTCGACTACGAGGATTTCCTCGCCCGCATCATCGAGAGCGCCCTCTGCCGGCTGGACCGGGGCTCGTCTCCACGCCGCCCAGGTCGCCCACGTCGCCCGATCCCGCGAATGCGTCCGCAGCCTCGCGAAGGACTCACGTTGGGCGAGAGAAAGGCAAGCAGGAGGAGCGAGATGACTGATCTCGTCCTGCACGGCTACGGGCTGCGTCTGCGGGACACGCGGCTCGAAGACATCCCCTTCGTACGCGACGCGGAGTCCGCAGCCGAGAACCGGGACTTCATCGAGCAATGGTCCGCGAACCGCCACGCAGCCTGCCTCGAGGATTCGGACTGCGCCCACCTGATCATCGAGGACGACCGGGGAGATCCGGCAGGCTACGTGATCCTGCAGGGCCTCACCGACCCCGATCGAGCCATCCTGCTCCGTCGCATCGTGGTGACGCGCAAGGGCGAGGGTCTGGGCAGCCGCGCGCTCGAGGCGATCGAGCGACATTGCTTCGAGAGCCTGGGATGCCGCCGCCTCTGGCTCGAGGTCCACGACGACAACGAGGGGGCCCGTCGGCTCTACGCGCATCACGGCTTCGAGGTCGAGGACGTGCAGCCAGGCAAGGAAGGCGAGCCGGGGAGGGTTCGCATGGCGCGGACCGCCGCCGCTCGAAGGTCGGAGCCGCCTCCGCCGGCGGCTCCATGACCCTCAGCGTCGATCTTGACGTCGCACGATCACTCGCAGGCCGACCCCGCATGCGGGGCCGGGTCGAGCCCGGGATCGGCGGCCGATCACCGTCGGAAGAGGATGCCATGTGTCGCATGTTGGGCTTCGTCGCCACCCATCCCACGCAGCTCGGCTGTGCGCTGGTCGACGCCCCCCACTCTCTGAGGGTCCAGAGCCGGGAGGATCTCGAAGGCTTCGCGCACGCCGATGGGTGGGGCATCGCGCAATGGACCGAGGACGGGCTCTCCGTCACACGTCATCTGGCGCCGGCGCACGAAGGCGAGGACTACCGCGCCTTCGCTCGCACGGTCCGGGCGAGCCGCATCATCGCCCACGTCCGGCAGGCCACCGCCGGAGACGTCCGCATGGAGAACACCCATCCTTTCGGGCACGGCCCATGGCTCTTCGTCCACAACGGCACGATCCGCCACTTCGACGAGGGCGTCGGCGAACGCATGCGGGCCGAGATGTCGGCCGAGCATCGCGACCGCATCGCGGGCACGACCGACAGCGAGGTGCTCTTCCATCTCCTCCTGACGCGGCTGGAGAGGCGACCCGCCGAGCCGGTCCGGGAAGTGCTGGCTGGCCTGATCTCCGACGTCGCGGCCTGGTGCGTGGACGCGGGCCCCTGCGAGGGGCTGGGCCTGAACCTCCTGATGAGCGATGGCGAACGCATGATCGGCGCCCGCTGGCAGCAGACGCTCTGGATGCTCGAACGCGACGGCGTCCTCGATTGCGAGGCCTGCGGCGTGCCGCACGACCAGGCGGGCGCGCCACCGGGCTATCGCGCGCTGCTCGTGGCCTCCGAGCCCATCACCGAAGAGGCGTGGCGGCCCGTTCCCGAGCGCACGGTCTTCGAGATCGACGACGCCCCGAAAGGGCCCCGACTGATCCTGCAGCCCTGCTCCGCGGAGGCGTGAGCCGAAAACGATCCCGCGAGCGGCCTCGGAGCCCACATCGGGCGAGACAGGCCGAGCGATCGCATCAGAGAGACGAGAGGAGGGAGAGCGCGTCATGGTTCAACACGTCTACGTCGTCGGTCTCGACGAGCTCAATCGGGCCGAGCTGGCCTCCGTCCGGAATGCCGATGATTACGCGTTTCACGGCCTCGTTCCCTACGACATGATCGTCAACCCCGCGTCGTACCGCATGCCGGAGATCATGCGCACGGCGCGCCGGGAGCTCGAAGACGGACCGCCCGCAGACGCCATCATCGGCCACTGGGACTTCCCGACGACCTCGATGCTCCCGATCCTGCGGCGCGAGCACGGACTGCGATCGCCGAGCCTGGAGAGTGTCCTCCTCTGCGAGAACAAGTACTGGGCGCGCAGGGCGATGCGCGACGCCGTCTCCGAGAGCACGCCTCCGTTCCAGCACGTCGATCCCTTCGCGGCCGATCCCTGGAAGGACATGGAGCTGGAGCCGCCCTTCTGGCTCAAGCCGACGGTCGCCTTCTCCTCCTATCTGGGCTTCCACATCGACTCCGAGGCCCGCTTCCGGGAAGCGATCGACCGGATCCGCGAAGGCATCGGCCGTTTCGCCCGGCCCTTCGAGTACATCATGGACCACGTCGAGGATCGCAGCGCCCTGCCCCCGGTCGGGAGCGGCGGCACCTGCGTGGCCGAGTCGATCATCTCGGGCGATCTGTGCACACTCGAAGGGTTCGTGCAGAACGGAGAGGTCGTCGTCTATGGCGTGCTCGACTCCGCCCGCGGCCCCAACCAGGTGAGCTTCTTCAGCTACCAGCTGCCCTCACGACTGCCGGAGGCGGTGCGGGAGCGGATGATCCGAAACGCCGAGAAGCTCGTCCGTCGACTCGGGCTCGACGACACCCCGTTCAACATCGAGATGTTCTGGAACCGGGAAGACGATCGGATCTGGATCCTCGAGATCAATCCCCGGATCTCCAAGTCGCATTGTCCGCTCTTTCGAATGACCGCCGGCTCCTCTCATCACGAGGTCGCAATCGACGTCGCCCTGGGCCGTCGCCCGGACTTCCCGCGCCAGGACGGGTCCTTCCGGGTCGCGGCGAAGTTCATGCCACGCACCTACCAGGATGCCACGGTGACGCGCGTCCCGACGGAGGAGGACATCGCCCGGGTGAAGGAGCGCTTTCCCGAGCTCGTCTTCCACCCCCATGTGAGCGAGGGCACGCGGCTCTCCGACCTGCCCAACCAGGACAGCTACAGCTTCGAGATCGCCGATCTCTTCCTCGGCGGCGAAGACGAGAAGGAGCTCCGGACCAAGCTCCATGAGGTCATGGAGGGCCTCGACTTCCGCTTCTCGGAACGGGTATCGACGAACTACGAGTGAGCGTCGCCCTGTTCCGGGACCGAGACGGTCGTGCCATGGACGGAGACGGACGGAAGGCCGAAAGGCGGAAGGGGTGGGGCCGGGGCGAATCGATCAGTCCCACTCCAGCTCGAGCGCTCCTGCCTCGTCCTCCCGGACCCGCCCTCCGAAGCGTCCGCACTCGCGCTCGAGCCGGCGCCGGACCCAGGCCGTCTCCTCGGGCGTCGGCCGCTCCAGCTGCAGGCGGGCGATCCGGAGCGGCACGACGGTCAGTCGGGGCCGCGCGACGGCGTCCAGGGTGACGAAGAACATCAGGACGAGATCGG
>CAYXLY010000213.1:3868-7710 GCA_964466005.1 uncultured Spirochaetaceae bacterium
GGAGTGACTGGAGTTCAGACGTGTGCTCTTCCGATCTGCATCATTTCGGAGCTCCTCGTAGCCGGAGATCCCTTCGTAGTCGTTCAGGAAGTCTCCGCAGCCGTAGAGGATGAGCCCGTCGCCGTGGCGCTCGATCGCCTTGAAATGATGCGAGGAGTGTCCGTGGACGATGTCGACGCCGGCCTTCTCGACCAGTCGATGCGCCAGGCGCCGCTGCCACTCGGGGATCGCATAGCCCCAATTCCCGCCCCAATGGATCGAGACCACGACGACGTCGCCGGGGCGACGCACCGCCCCGATGCGAGCCGCGATGGCCTCTACGTCCGATTCCTCGAGCAGGCTCACGCCGGGACGCCCTTCGGCCGCTGCCCAGTCGTTCGGAATGCCGCTCGTCGTCGAGCCGAAGGCGAGCACGACCAGGCGTCGATCTTCGGGTAGATCGAGGATCGCCGGAGCGGCCGCTTCGGCGGCGTTCCTCCCCGCTCCGACCGTCGGGAGACCCGTGTCCTGCAGAACGTCGAGGGTTTCGAGGAGACCCGGGCGTCCGAAGTCGAGGACGTGATTGTTTGCGAGCACGCAGCAGTCGACCCCGGCGGCGGATATCACGGGCACGTTCGCGGGATGCATGCGGTAGTGGATCGACTTGTCGGCCCAGTCGCTGGCCTGCGTGACGGCGGTCTCGAGATTGATGATCCGGACATCGGGCTCTCGCTCGTCGAGCTCTTCGAGTGCGGCACCCCACGGATAGGCGAAGTCCACCGGCTGCGGAATGGGTCCGTTCTCCTGCTCCGCCAGCGCGACATACTCCCTCGCCGACTGCACGAAGGGCTCGCGCAGACGGGGATCTCCGGGATGCGGAAGGATCTGGTCGATCCCTCGCGCCGTCATCACGTCGCCGCAGAGGAAGAGGGTCGCCGGCGCCCGCGCGGGCTCCCCACCTGGCTGACGCCGACTCGAAGACGCACTCGAAGGCGGGCTCGACGAGGGACTCGAAGAGGAGCCCGGCGAGCTGGCCGAGGGCGTCGGGGGCCGGGGCTCGCCTGATCCGCAACCCGTTGCGGTCAGCCCTCCGAGTGCGGCCGTCGAGGCCATCTCGAGGAAGGCGCGCCGGGTGACTTCGGGAGAGCGAGCGAGGCGTCGTCCGGTCATACCCGACGTTAGCCGCCGCGGCCGGATCGAGGCGGACCGCGATGCCCGAAGCTCGAGCTCGCGGTCCTTCACCTCGACCCCCGCTCCGGCGTCTGCCGCAGACCGGGGATGCCGGCCTGTCCAGTCGGGTTTCGAGCTACGCTCGGGCTGCCCGATGGCCGCTCGGGGCTCGCCGCCCGACCGGCCCCGGGCAGTCCCGCCCGGAGCGATGTCGGATCCGTCCGGGGCTGGATCCACCGATCCGATCCACCGCCCGCGTGCGCCCGCGCGTCGGGCCTGTCGCCGGAGGTCGCTCGGAGATGTCCGTTTCGTCCAGGCGCCCTCGTCGGCCCGGCCTCTTCGGAGCCACCCTCGCGGTGGTCCTCGTCGTCGTCCTCCCCCCGTCTTCGCGGGCGGAGACCGAACGCCCGCTCCGGGTCCTGGCGGCGGCCAGCCTGACCGACTTCGTACGGGCCCTGCCCGCCCGCTTCGAAGGCGCGCCGCTGCGACCGAGCTTCGCCGGCTCGAGCACCCTCGCCCGACAGATCCGGGAGGGAGCGCCGGCGGACGTGTTCCTCTCTGCGAGCGGTGACTGGATCGACTTCCTCGCCGAGGCGAATGCGCTCGTCGGGGATCCGATCGTGTTCGCCCGGAATCGGCTCGTGTGCATCACGCCCCGAGGCCGTGCGCTGGCGACCCGGGGCGTGAGCGGGCCCCGGCAGCTCCTCGATCGTCTGGAGCCCGGGTCCCGCGTCGCCATCGCGGATCGGGGCGTCCCGGCAGGCGAGTATGCACGGCAGGCCCTCGCGCATCGGGATCTCCTGGCCGGGCTTCGGCCTCGTCTGGTGGGCATGCGGGACGTGCGCGCCGTGCTGCGCGCGGTGGAGCAGGCCGAGCTCGCCGCGGGCTTCGTCTACGCGACCGATGCGAAGATCGCCTCCGTCTCCGTCCTCTTCGCCTTCGATCCATCGACCCATGCGCCGATCGCGTACCAGGCCGCCGTCCTGAAGCAATCGGACAGCCCTGATCGGGCACGCCGCTTCGTCGAGCTCCTCCAGAGCCCGATCGCTCGGGATCGACTCCTCGATGCGGGCTTCGCTCTTCCGTGAGGCTCCATGATGACTGACGCAGAGCAGGAGATCGTGCTCCTCTCGCTGCGCGTCGCTCTGCTGGCGGTCGGCGCGAGCCTCGCTCCGGGGATCGGGATCGGATGGCTGCTGGCGCGTTGGCGACATCCGCTGCGGCCGCTCCTTCAGGGACTCGTGATGCTGCCGCTCGTCCTGCCACCGGTGGTCACCGGCTATCTCCTGCTCTTCGCGCTCGGCCGGAGCCGCCCGCTCGGCGAGGCCTGGCACGCGCTCACGGGGGGACGCATCGCCTTCACCACCGGGGCCTGCGTGATCGCGGCCGCCGTCGTCGGCTTTCCTCTCCTGGTGGAGGCGATCCGGATCTCGATGCTCGCCGTGGATCCCCGGCTCGAGCAGGTCTCTCGAAGCCTCGGCCGCGGCCCCTTCCATACCTTCTTCCGGGTCACGCTTCCGCTGTCGCTGCCCGGTGTGGCGGCGGGGGCGGTGCTCTCCTTCGCTCGCGCCCTGGGCGAGTTCGGAGCGACGATCGTGCTCGCGGGCAACGTCGCGGGCGAGACCCGAACCATCCCCATCGCCGTCTACACGCTCCTGAACGTCCGTGGAGGCGAGGCGGCGGCCGTGCGGCTGGTCCTCGTGAGCGTCCTGCTCGCGCTCGGCGCCCTGCTGGTCTCGTTCTGGCTGTCCACGCGGGAGCCCCGATCGTGATGCGCCACGGGGCGAAGGGGGCTCTCGAGATCGAGGTCGGGATCCGGCATCGGCTCGGCGACTTCGTGCTCGATGTGGAGCTGGCGACCGACGGCCCGGTCCTGGGCGTGTTCGGCGCTTCGGGCAGCGGCAAGACCACCCTGCTCCACGCGATCGCCGGACTCATTCGACCCGATGCGGCCCGCATCGTGATCGAGGGACGCGAGCTCTGCGCGCGTCCCGGCGGCGTCTGGCAGCCACCCGAGAGGCGGCATCTGGCTCTCGTCACGCAGGATGCCCTGCTCTTTCCGCATCGGGACGTGCGCGGAAACCTCGTCTTCGCGCCGGGCGCGCGGGACCGACTCGCCAGTGATGACGGCCGGCGGATCCTGGAGGTGCTCCGGATCGAGGCGCTGCTCGATCGGGGAGTCCGCGATCTCTCCGGCGGCGAGAGGCAGCGCGTCGCGCTCGCCCGGGCGTTGCTCGCGAGTCCCCGGGCGCTGCTGCTCGACGAGCCCACGAGCGCGCTCGACGCCGAGCTCTCCCGAGACGTTCTCGGCCTGCTGCGGCAGGTCAAGCAGGAGCTCGGCATACCGATGGTCTTCGTGACGCATCGCGCGGCGGAGCTGCTGGCGCTGGCCGATGACTGCCTCGTCCTCGAGGGCGGGCGCGGCGTCGCGCAGGGCCCTCCGATCGAGGTGTTGCGTCGACCGCGTGCACTGGGGACCGCCTCCCTCGCCGGGGTCGACAACCTGCTTCGTCTGCCCGTCTCGAGTCAGGATCCGGAAGGCGGCGTGACCATCCTCGATCTCGGCGCCGGCGCCAGCCTGCGCGTCCCGCTCCACGAGGCCGGCGCCGAGAGTGGACTCGACGTCGGCTTCTACGCGGACGATGTGCTGCTCTTCCTCGAGAGACCGCGAGGGATGTCCGCCCGCAACGCGC
>CAYXLY010000214.1:0-7700 GCA_964466005.1 uncultured Spirochaetaceae bacterium
ATCGGTTGCGCAGAGCCACGTGCAGAGCGGGGCGGCGTTCGCTCGTGTTCACGACCTCGCCGAGGAACATCCGCTCGCGCCAGGCCTCGACCTCGGCGGCTCGCGCCAGGTTCAGCAAGAGCTCGAAGGCCTGCTCGTCGATCCGGTTCTTCGAGTAGTCGACCAGCAGTCCCTGCCAGCGAATCGACATCCGGTCGAAGCGTCGCGGCTCGCGTTCGAAGAGCTGATGAAGCGGGATCTCTCCGATCGCCTCCGCCCGGCCGCGAAGGGCCTCCTCGATCTCCCGGCGCCTCGGCTCTCGCATCGCCTCTTCTCCTCCGTCTCGTCGATCTCGCGCGTCTGTCCGGCGGTCGCGCGCGCCTGCGCCCGCGCGGTGGCTCTCCGATCAGCGGGGCCTCCGGTTCTCGACGCTGTTCAAGGACCAGTCGTACTCGATCCACTCGATCCGTGGGCGGCGACCTTCGTCCAGACGCTGCTCGAGGGCGGGGACATGACGCGCCGCATACTCGAGGATGCCGCCGGCCACCTGAGCGAAGTCTCCCTGGTACCACTCGTAGTACCGGGTGAGACGGACGACATCGTTCGCCTCCCACAGCTCGAACCAGGCGTCCTTCGAATGGACCGTCTTCGTCTGATCCTCGAGCTGCGCGTCGACTCGGTCGGCGCGATACGCCTCTGCGCGGAGCGGCGCACAGCCGACGGCTGCGCAGACGAGGGCGAAGTGGATCCGCGCATCGACGAACTTCGGCCGGATCTGCTCGTGCTCGATCTGATCGAGGCTCCACGTATGGGATCCGACCTGCCAGCGTTCCGCCTCCCAACGCTTCTCGCTGGGGATGTCGCGAATCGAAGACGGGATGCCGAAGTCCAGGATCAGCTCGAGCGTGAAGGCGTTGTAGGCATTGAGGAGGAGCGCCAGCTTCTCGTCTCGCCCCAACGCGTCGAAAGGCGCGTCGGCCAACGCATCGAGGTAGTCCTGCAGCCGGGACCGATCTGCGTCGAGTCCCTCGTAGTCGACCCAGCCTCCCTCGGCGACGTGCTCTCGCAGGAGCGAGTCGTAGAGCGAGTGATCGAAGGAGGGGCCCTCCGGCCGCGGAGCGTAGGCCTCCTTCATCTCGACCTCGGGCGGATGGAAGAACGAGCGGAGCCAGTCGGAGAACGGATTCGCGTTCGCCGGGAAGCTCCCGAGGAGAAGGAGCAGGACCCCCAGCGCGCCCACTCTCCTCTGGCGATCCGTCTGCTCGATGCCTCTCATGATGCTCTCGTGCCCATGATGTCTCTCGTTCCTCTCCTGCGACCCGGATCCTCTGCTCACCGGCTCATCGAGGTCGCCCGGGGGATCGATGAGCCCGGGGGTTCGTGGATCCACTCTCCGGGCCGGGGCCGTCCGCTGCCCGCGATCCGATCGCCCGAGCCAGGCTCAATCGGGCTGCACGCCCGCCTCCCGCTCCGCGGCGCGCAGCTTGCGTCGCGCGAAGAGGCCCAGCCCCAGAAGGGTCGCAAAGAGCAGGACGAGCAACCCGATCATCGTCCACGGGACACGCCCCTGCTCGATCCCCCGCACGATCGTATCCGCCCCGGCCACGTAGAGCACGGTCCCCGGGAGCATGCAGAGCCATGAGAAGAACACGTAGGTCCAGAAAGGGACACGGGTCAGTCCGAATCCGTAGTTCAGCAGATTGAAGGGGAAGACCGGCACCAGACGCGTGATCGCCACGATCCAGCTGCCGTGGGTCTCCGTCAGGCGATCGAGCTTGCGGAAGCGCTCCTGGCCCTCCAGCCACTCGGCGACGGGGCCGCGAGCGACATAGCGAGCGATCAGGAAGCACGCGGCCGCACCGGTCGTCGAGGCCAGGCTGACGTAGACCGTGCCCCAGATCGAGCCGAAGAGACCGCCAGCAAGGACCGTCGGTCCGCTGCCCGGGATCATCGCGATCGTCGCCAGGACGTAGAGCCCGATGAAGGCGAGCGGTCCCCAGGGCCCGAGCGAGTCGATCCAGGCACGCAGCTCACCCACCCGCTGGCCGAGATCGAAGGCCCGGGCCGCGACGAAGAGAACGACCAGCGCGACGATGAGCAGCGCAGGTCTCCAGAGCGGGGAGGCGCTCTTCGGCTTCGCGAAGTGGATCTCCTCCTCCTCGCCCGGGTCTCCACGGTCTCCGGGGTCGTCCTCTTCTCGGGTCTCTCGACTCAATTCCCTCGTCTCCTCCCTGTCCTTCCTTCGTCCTTCCCCTGCCCTTCGCCTTTTCCGGCGCCGGTCTTCAGGCCCGCGTCCTCAGAGAGGAGCAATCCTCGTGCCCAGGCTCGCCGACAGAGGGTCCGGAGCGCAGCCCGACCGCTCGCCAGCCATCTCCAGGCGACAATGAAGAATCTGCAAGCGACCCGCTCGGATCGCCAGATCCGCGTCGGGAAGCGCCGGGCGCGCGAATCCGCACGCGAGCCCGGTCGTCCGGCTCGCCTCACGAGCGATCAGAAGCCCCTGCCGGCATCCCGCTTGCACCCGCCTTCCGCATGACTTCCAGCGACCCGCCCCGGGCGAGCTCCCGGCAAGAGGAACCCGTTCTCGTCGGAGACGTGGGCGGGACCCGGACTCGACTCGCCCTCTTCGAGCGCGCCGGGGGAGCCCTCCGGAGCGTCCACCGGGAGACCTTCGACAGTGCCGACTACGAAGGGCTGGGCGAGGTCGTGCGTCGCTACCTCGACCTGCTCGAGTCGGAGTCGATCGCGCCGGCTCCGCGCCGCGGCTGCCTCGCCCTGGCCGCTCCCCGGAGCGACGGCCATTGGCATTTTCCCAACCTCGATTGGCAGGTCGACTCCGAGGCCCTCCGAGACGAGATCGGACTCGAATCGCTGTCGCTCTGCAACGACTTCGATGCGGTCGCCTGGTCCGTCGAGGCGCTCGAGGCCGACGACCTCGTCGAGCTCCAGGCGGGACAGCCCGAAGAAGACGGTCCGCGCGCCTTCCTGGGTGCCGGCACCGGCCTCGGCGCGGCGTTCAGCTTTCGGGTGGCGGGGCAGCCGCGCGTCGTCTCCTCCGAGGGCGGCCATGTCGACTTCGCTCCCCGGAACGAGCGCGAGATCGAGCTGCTGAGCTTCCTCCTGAAGCGCCACGAGCACGTCTCGGCCGAGCGCGTCCTCTCGGGAAACGGACTCGAGACGATCTACCGGTCGCTCGTCGCTCGATCGCCCGGAGAAGAGTCGAAGGAGGTGGCCGATCGACTCGTTCGCGAGGAGGCGCCCGCGGTCATCTCCGAGCTCGCCCTGAACGGCAAGGATCCCCTCTGCGTCGAGGCCCTCGACCTCTTCGCATCCGTCTATGGGGCCCAGGCAGGCAACCTCGCCCTGCTGGTGCAGGCGACCGGCGGCGTCTACATCGCCGGCGGCATCGCGCCCCGGATCCTGGCGAAGCTCCGCGACGGCACCTTCATTCGCAGCTTTCGCGCCAAGGGTCGCGTCTCCGGGCTGCTCGAGAAGATTCCCGTCTCCGTCATCACGCGCGAGAACGCCGGCCTGCTCGGAGCCGCGGTCCTGGCTCTCGACCGCAATCCAGAGGCGGAGCCGCAATCGGAGGCGTCTCGATGAGTCAGCCGATCCAGATCGTCGTCCTCGGGGCGACGGGAGACCTGATGCGCCGCAAGCTCCTGCCCGCGCTGATCCACCTCTCCGAGGAGCGGGCGTTCTCGCTCGTGGGCGCGTCTCGAAGCGAGCGCTCGGACGACGCCTTTCGGAAGCAGCTCGGAGAGGGCGTCCCCGAGGCGGACCGACAGGCATTCGACGCCCTGGCCGACCGCATCTTCTATCAGCCGAGCGACGTCTCGGATCCCGACTCGTTCGAGATGCTGGCCGATCGCCTCGACGAGCTCTCCGACCCCGAGGCGACCGGTCGCCTCTTCTATCTCTCCCTGGCGCCGGATCTCTTCGAAGACGCCGTCTCCGGCCTGGCCGACGCCGGGCTGCTGGCGATGCCGGAGGGCGAGACCCGGGCCTGGCGGCGCGTGGTCATCGAGAAGCCCTTCGGTCAGGACGAGAAGAGCGCGATCGACCTGAATCACCATCTCCATCGCTTCCTGCGAGAGGACCAGATCTACCGGGTCGATCACTACCTCGCGAAGGAGACGGTGCAGAACCTGCTCGGCTTCCGCTTCCACAACGCGATCTTCGAGCCGGTCTGGAACCGCAATCACGTCGAGCTGGTCCAGATCACCGTGGCCGAGCAGATCGGCGTCGAGCCCGGACGGGCCGGGTTCTACGATCAGACCGGCGCGCTCCGGGATCTCGTCCAGAACCACATGCTGCAGATCCTGGCCCTGGCGGCCATGGAGCCGCCCCCCAGCCTGGAGGCGGAGGCCGTTCGCGATCAGAAGGTCGCGCTCCTGCGCGGGCTCTGCTGCTTCGGGTCCGGCGAGATCCGCGATCGCTGCGTACGAGCCCGCTATGCCGCCGGCGAGATCGACGGCGAAGAGGTGCCGGGCTATCTCGACCAGGAAGACGTCTCCCCGGACTCGCAGACCGAGACCTATGTCGCCTTGCGTGCGGAGATCCGGAACTGGCGCTGGGAGGGCGTGCCCTTCCTGCTTCGACACGGAAAACGGCTGGCTGAACGCTTCACCGAGATCGAGATCCAGTTCCGGAAGCCGCCCCTCCAGCTCTTCGATCGTTCTTCGGAGACCGGCGAGGCCGGCCGGCCGGATCCCGATCGCGAGACGGCCCTCTGCCGGATCCGACCGAATCGACTCACCCTGCGACTCCAGCCCGATGAAGGGATCCGGATCGCCTTCGGCGTCAAGGAGCCCGGAAGCGGGATGCGGATGAGTCCCGCGACGCTCGACTTCGACTATCGGGAGCATTTCGAAGAGAGCCCCCAAGACGCCTATCAGAGGGTGCTGCTCGACGCCCTCCGCGGCGATCCGACCCTCTTCCTGAGAGCGGACGAGGTCGAGACCGCGTGGCGATTCATCGATGCCGTCCGCGAGGACTGGGAGGGACCCGACGCCCCGCCGCTGCTCGAGTACGAAGCCGGAAGCTGGGGGCCGCCCGAGGCGAACGCCCTCTTCGGCGATTGTGAAGGCGAGTGGTCGAGAGGCTGAGAGGGTGCCGAGGCGCCAAGCCGTGTTCCCTCGGAGTCACCCGGAGGAGCTCGGGAGAGCTCGGGAGGGAGAATCATGACCGCGAACGAAGCCACCTGTGACGTGGGCGTGATCGGACTGGGCGTGATGGGCGGTCATCTCGCTCGCAACCTGGGCTCGAGGGGCTATGGCGTCTGCGGCTACAACCGGGACGTCGACCGCGCGCACCAGCTCGCCGAGTCGCATCCCGAGGCGAAGCTGACGGTCGCCACCGGCTTCGAGGAGCTGACTCGAAGGCTCTCCCGTCCTCGTCGTCTGCTGCTCCTGGTGCCCGCCGGCGACCCCGTCGATCAGGTCCTCGACTCGCTCGATCCGCTCCTCGACGAGGGCGACGTCGTCGTCGACGGGGGCAACAGCCTCTTCTCCGACACGAACAGACGCTTCGAGCGCTCCATCTCCCGCCCCTGGACCTTCATGGGAATGGGCATCTCGGGCGGCGCGGAGGGGGCGCTGCATGGGCCTTCGATGATGCCGGGAGGCGATCGGGAGGCCTGGGCGTCGCTGCAGCCGATGCTCGAGTCGATCGCGGCCAAGACCGACTCGGGTCCCTGCGTCGCCTGGTGCGGACATCGATCCGCGGGACATTTCGTGAAGATGGTGCACAACGGCATCGAGTATGCCGAGATGCAGCATCTGTCGGAGGCCATGCTGCTCCTGCGCAGGGGACTCGGCCTCGAGGCGGAGGCCGTCGCGGACCTCATGAGCGAGTGGAACGAAGGGCGCCTCGGCAGCTTCCTGGTCGAGATCACGGCGGAGATCCTGCGCACGCCCGACCCCGAGAGTCCCGACACGCCGATCGTCGACGCGATCCTCGATCGGGCCGGTCAGAAGGGCACGGGACGCTGGACGGCGCAGGCCGCCCTCGAGCTCGCCGTCGCCACCCCGTCGATCACGGCGGCGGTGGACGCGCGGGTGCTCTCGGCCCAGCTGGAGCTCCGGAAGAGGGCCGAGAACCTGCTCGATGGCGAGAGCCGCGAGCCTCTCGAAGACATCACGCCCTCGGACGTGCACGCGGCCCTGCTGGCCGGTCGGATCCTCACCTGGTCCCAGGGCTTCTCACTCCTGGCGACGGCGAGCGACGCCTTCGACTACGAGACACCGCTCCCCGAGATCGCGCGGATCTGGAAGGGCGGATGCATCATCCGGGCGCGGCTCCTCGACGACGCATGCCCGGCGCTCGAGAGCGACTCCCCGATTCCGCTGGTCTTCGACGAGCCCTTCCGCGGGATGCTCCGCGAGACGCGCACCGCCTGTCGTCGCCTCGTGGCGGCGGCGGCGCGCTCCGGCATCGCGACGCCGGGACTGGCCGCCTCGCTCGGCTGGCTCGAGACGCTCGCCACGGCGCGCGGCGGGGCCTCGCTGATCCAGGCCCAGCGCGACCGATTCGGCTCCCACCGGTTCGAGCGGGTCGACGACCCCGGACGACTCGTCCATCACGACTGGTCCCGAAGCCCGTGAGCGAAAGCACGGACGCGCCGTTTCGCTTCGAGAGAACGGAGACCGGCTCCACGTTGCACGTCGAGGGCGCCTGGACCGCGGAGCATTCCCGAGCCCTGCACGAGGCGACCCGCGCGCTCGCTCGACGAGTCGGAGGAGTCGGGGAGGCCCCCAAGGACGTCCGGATCGACCTCCAGGACCTGACGGCTCTCGACGCGACCGGAGCCTGGCTGCTCTGCCGTCTCGCGAGGGATCTCGTCGGTGAACCCGGAGCGATCTCCTTCGTCGGCACGTCCGAGGTCCAGCAGCGGACCCTCGATCTGATCGAACGCAGCTCGCTCGAGGCGGAGGACGAGGAGGAGCCGCCGAGCCCACAGCCCGCCCCGATCCGCCTTCTCGAGACCCTGGGTCGTCGGGTGGACGAGGAGTGGCGAGCGGCCAGACGATTGCTCGGATTCCTCGGCATGATGATGATGAGCCTCTTCCGGACCTCGATCCGGCCCTGGGTCTTTCCGTGGATCTCTCTCGTCCACCACATGTCCCAGGCCGGCGTCCGCGCCTTTCCCATCATCTCGCTCATCGGCTTCCTGATCGGCACCGTCCTCGCCTATCAGGGCGTCATCCAGCTCTCGCGCTTCGGTGCGGACATCTTCGTCGTCGAGCTCGTCGCCATCTCGACCTTCCGCGAGGTCGGAATCCTGCTCACTGCGATCGTCGTGGCAGGCCGGTCGGGCAGCGCCTTCGCTTCGGAGATCGGCTCGATGATGCTGAGCGACGAGATCGCGGCGATGCGGACGATGGGCCTCGATCCCTTCTGTCGGCTCGTCGCGCCGCGGGCGCTCGCACTCATCCTCATGCTTCCCCTGCTGGCCGTCGCCGCCGACCTGGCGGCGATCGCCGGCGGCGCTCTCGGGACCTGGACCCTCTCCGGGCTCGCCCCGGCCGTCTTCCTCCATCGACTCCAGGACTCGATCGGCCCGACGACCCTGGCGGTGGGGCTCGTGAAGGCTCCGGTCTTCGCGGTCCTGATCGCGCTCTCCGGCTGCTACCAGGGCTTCTGCGTCGAGGAAGGCGCAGCGGAGCTCGGAATGCGCACGACGCGATCGGTCGTTCAGGGCATCTTCCTCGTCATCGTGA
>CAYXLY010000215.1:0-7695 GCA_964466005.1 uncultured Spirochaetaceae bacterium
GAGACCGCTGCAGCCGCAAGACCCGCAAGACCCGCAAGACCCGCAAGACCCGCGAGAATCCGCCGAGGAGTCGGCTCGGTCCAGACCCACCCTCGAGTTCGGGTGGCTGATCGCAGGCGACCTCTCGAAGAGCGAGCGACGAGCCGTCGAGCTCGCGCGCGACCGCACCGCATCGGTCCTTCACGACGCCGTCCCGTCGCTCGAGTGGTCTCTTCCGATCGTCGAGCATCGGGGGTCGCTGCGAGAGCCGGACGAGCCCGCGCGTCGGCTGCGCGAAGGCGTGCATGCCCGGGATCGACGAGGCTGGGACTTCGCGTTGGTCCTGACGCCGAACCCGCTCCGGAGCGCGACTCGTCTCGAGGCGATCGGCCTTCCGTCGAAGGCCCTGGCGACGGCCGTCCTCTCGCTGGATCGACTGACCTTCGATCGCTTCGTGATCGAGGAGTCCGTCGCCGGCGAGCCGGCCTCCCGCGCGGTCGAGCCGACCCCGAACGGAACCGAACGGTTGGCGCGAAGGATCAGCGGTCTCGCCCTCCACCTCTTCGCCGATCTCAACGACCTCCCTCATTCACGCAAGGAGGATCGGATCACGCGACGGCCGGCCTCCGCGAGCGAGCTGGACGGGGATCGGCGATTCGACCCGACGGAGTGCGAGGCGCTCGAGAGTGCCCTCTCCAGGCTGACGAGCCGACGCCTGGGTGAGAGCCCGAGCCGAGCGGCTCGTCTGCGATTCATCGCGCGCGTGGCGACGATTCGGAGCGGGGAGATCCTTCGGGCCGTTCGACGGGCCCGGCCCTGGGCGCTTCCCGTGCGGCTCCGGCTCCTGGTCCCCGCCGCACTGGTCGCCATCCTGCTCTGCGGCCTCGGGGTCGAGACGCTCTCGGCCCGGCTTCGCCTCGGGACGGGCTCCGTCGTCGCCGTCTCGGCTCTCGCGTTGGCTGGGACGACGGCCCTGCTGGTCGTTCGCCAGGGGCTCGTCGATGGGCCGGGTGCGGCGAGGCTCGGCGAGCAGCGGGTGATCGCCGCTCTCTCGGGCGTGCTCGTGATCCTAGGCGGCCTCACCCTCTGCCAGGTCGGTCTCTTCGGACTGATCGTCGTCCTCGGCCTCTGGGCCGCCCCGCTCCTGGAGTCCTGGGCGCCCATCCTCCGCATGCAGCTGGAAGGCGCTGCGCTTCCGGGGACGGCGGGGCTGGCTGCGGCCGTGGGCGTGCTGGTGGGCGGAGGCGTGGCGAGCTTCCAGCGCCGGGACGCGTTCTGGACCGCGGTCTACGTCGACGAGGAGGCTTGAGGGAGACTGGGACTCGACCCGTTCGCGATCAGCTTCGGTCTCCGCGAGCCTCGTAGACGTTCAATCGGTTGTAGATCGTCTTGAGGCTGATGCCGAGGACCTCGGCGGCGCGCTTCTTGTCGCCCCCGAGCTGATCGAGCGTGGCGAGGATCAGCCTGCGCTCCACGCTCTCGATCGAGGATCCGATCGCCACCTGGAGCAGGGAGGTCTTCGCGTCGTCTCGCAGGGGACCGTCGGGCTCGGGCAGCAGATCGGCGCCGATCACGTCGTCGGCAAGGATCGAGGCCCGCTCGACGACGTTCCGGAGCTGGCGGATGTTGCCGGGCCAGCCGAGCTGGCCGAGGCGCTTCAGGGCATCGTCGCCGAACCGGATCCCGGTGCCGTCGCGCTCGTTGACGCCGTCGAGAAAGAAGAGCGCGAGGGCCTCGATGTCTCCCTCCCGATCTCGGAGGGGCGGCAGGTGGATCGGGAAGACGCTCAGCCGGTAGAAGAGATCCTCCCGAAGATGCCCGTCCTCGACCGCTTCGCTGGGGTCCCGGTTGGAGGCCGCGAGGACCCGCACGTCCACCGGGGTCGGGGTCGTGGCGCCGACGTGGGTGACGGATCCGGTCTCGAGGACCCGGAGGAGCTTCACCTGGAGCTCGATCGGCATCTCGGTGATCTCGTCCAGGAAGAGGGTGCCGCCGTGGGCCTCCTCGAAATAGCCCTTCCGTCTCCGGTCGGCGCCGGTGAAGCTCCCCTTCTCGTGACCGAAGAGCTCGCTCTCGATCAGGCTGGGGGAGATCGCTCCGCAGTTCAGGGTCAGGAAGGGCCGGTCCTTCCGTCGACTCAGCTGATGGAGGGCCTGGGCGACGAGCTCCTTGCCCGTTCCGCTCTCCCCCGTGACGAAGACCGTGCTGTCGGTGGGGGCGACGCGGTCGATGAGGTCGTAGATCCGATGCATGGCCTTCGAGCGGCCCACCATCGGTCCGAAGCGGCCGAGGCTGCGGAGCTCGGTGCGTAGCTCCGAGACCTCCCGCTTGAGCCCGCGTGTGCGGGCGACGTTCGTGAGGATGCTCCGGAGCCTGGGGCGATCGACCGGCTTGGGGAGATAGTCGAAGGCGCCCGCGCGCAAGGCGTCGAGCGCGGTCTCGAACTCGGTGTTGCCCGTCATGAGCACGAACTCGGTCGTGCTCGGAGACGGGGCCTCCTCGAGCAGCGAGAGCCCGTTGCCGTCCGGGAGACCGAGATCGAGCAGGACGAGGGCCGGAGCGCGCTGGTCGATCTCCTTGCGCGCCTCCATGAGATCGGCCGCCTCGCGCGCCTCGTGGCCCTCGCGCTCCACCAGCATCCGGATGCTTTCGCGGAAGTCCTTCTCGTCATCGACGACGAGAACGGAGAGATCTTTCATGGTCGTCTCCTCCTGGGTGGGTGCTCGTTCAGCTCGAGCCAATAGCGCGCCGCCTCCGCGATATAGGCTCCGGGGCTCTTCGGATCGAATCGCTTCACGAGGAAGCTGTTCGCGCCGAGCTCATAGGAGCGCCGCACGTCGGATTCCTGATCCGACGACGAGAAGACGACGACGGGGGTCTCGGCGAGATCCGGGTTGTCGCGGATTCGTCTCAGCACCTCCCAGCCGTCCACGCGCGGCATCTTCAGGTCGAGGAAGACCACGGCGGGACGGACCGTCTCGTCCCCGTCGTCCATGCGGGACGGCGGCGGCTCGAGGCCGAGGGCCTCGAGCGCCTCCTGGCCGTCCCGGGCGACCCGGACCGGCTCGTCCAGCCCCCGACGCGCGAAGGCGCGCAACGCGACCTCGACGTCGTCCCGATCATCGTCCACGAGCAGCATCCCGGATCGGACGGACGGCGTCATGCGGAGGGGCTCCTCGGGTCGGCGGCTCCAGGGCGGTGGCTCCTCTGGCGGGGGCTCCTCGAGAGGGGGAGGGCGAAAGAGAAGACGGCCCCCTCTCCGACGGCGCCGGAGGCCCAGACGCGGCCCCCGTGGCGCTTCAGGATACGGGCGACGATCGCGAGCCCGACGCCAGTGCCTTCGATCTCCTCGTCGTGATGGAGTCGCTCGAAGACCTGGAAGAGCTTCGAGGCGAAGCGCATGTCGAAGCCCCGACCGTTGTCGGAGATGGTGAAGATCGCTTCTCCGCCTTCCTCCGTGCCCGTCACGTGGATGCGTCGCTTCTCGCAGCCCCGCGAGTACTTGAGCGCGT
Source organism: uncultured Spirochaetaceae bacterium (assembly GCA_964466005.1). Classification (GTDB taxonomy): domain Bacteria; phylum Myxococcota_A; class UBA9160; order UBA9160; family UBA4427; genus UBA4427. The sequence goes on from CAYXLY010000215.1 coordinate 3,492, forward strand.
TCGTGAAGAAGTTCACGAAGACGTTTCCGACCAGCCCCGGATCACAAGGAACGCGCGGGAGAGGATCGATGCGGAGCTCGACGTCACTCGTATCCTCCTCGATGGCGGCCTGCCGGAAGGCGGAGCGCGCCAGCCGCGTCATGTCGACGTCCTCCATCTCGAGATCGGCTCGTCCCGCCTTGGAGAGCTCGAGCAGATCGCCCAGGAGGACCGTGGCGCGTCGAGCGCTTCGCATGATCCGTTCGAGGATCTGGACGCCCTCGTCGTCGAGGGTGCGTCCGTGGTAGTCCTCTCTCAGGATCGAGGCGAAGTTCAGGATGGCGCCCAGAGGAGAACGCAGATCGTGGGACACCGAGTAGTTGAAGGCCCGGAGCTCGACGACCGCGTCCTCGAGCTCCTGCGTGCGGGCGCTCACCCGAGCCTCGAGCTCTTCGTTCAGTCGGAGGAGCTCCCGTCCCCTCTCGTGGAGAGACGCGTTCACGACGCCCAGCGAGCGTGATTGGCGGCGGGTCTGCCCGAGCTCGTAGACGAGGAAGGCGAGACAGCCCGAGAGCCCCAGTCCCAGCAGGAGGGCGTAGTGGGGAACTGCGGTCAGGCGCGCGGCGGCATGCTCGGGGGTCGGCCGATAGACGAAATTCCAGGCCAGCCCCTCCGTCAGCTCGAGCGTCTCTTCCACCCGCCACCAGGTCTGCCAGGGGTCCCTGGAAGGCTCGCCGCGCTCGTAGAGGGTGCGTCCCTCGGACCAGACGGTCATCGCATAGGGCTGGGCTCGCGCCTGAAGGGTCCTTTCGAGAAAGCGATCCGGGTCGAATAGGGCGATCAGGACGGTAGGCGAAGGACTCTCCGGACCGGCCGGCACGTGGAGGTGGTAGAGGCCCGATTCCTCCTCGGAGTCGGCGACATGGAAGCGCGTCGACCCCCCGGCTGCTCGAGACCCTCTGTCAGGCTCTTCCTCTTCTCGAGGCTCGAGTTCTCGAGGCTCGAGGGCCTCGAGCTCCCCGAGCCAGGTCGGGTCCGATCGCTTCGAGAGCAGGGCTCGACGTCCGGACTCGCGGTCGACGGCGACGATGTCCCGAATCCCCGGATGCATGCGGAGAAGACGTTCCAGCTCGCTCGTGAGCTCCTGCAGAGCCCCGACTTCTCCCGAGCTCCGCCAGATTCCAGCGAGGGAGTGGAGCGAGTCCGCCTGACTCTCGAGCTCGGCGCGAAGAACCTCGTCGATCGCCTTCGCGACGATCCGGGTCTCGCTCTCCACCTGTCGGTGTCGGTCGAGGACGAGCAGAGCCCAGACGGAGATCGAGATGAGCATGCCCGCGAGACCCACCGAGACCGGAATCAGCACCTCCCGACGTGTGGGAGGCGCCCCTCTCGAGCTGCGATCCGCGTCAAGCATCTCCGGATTGTACAAGCTGCATCCGCCTCTGCTTCGAGCTTCCCCTACGGGCTACGAGGCGACGAGGTCGGGGTCTCAGGCTCGCTCTCGTGACCTCCCCGCTCAGGTCTCACATGACACTCGCGCTCGCGGAGCGCCGCGTCGGGCGCGCGTCGCCCTCCCCGCCAGACCGGCGCTCCGTGAGGTCCCCCTAGGCCTTGCTGGAGTCCTGCGCGGCGTCGGGGCGCGCCGGGATCTCGCCGCGCCAGCCCTCGATCTGGTCCGCCGAGGACTCTGCGAAGGTCTTGAACTGCTCGAGATCCCTCTCGATGCGATGCGTGGCGATGCCCAAGGCGTCTCCGACCTTCTCCGTGATCCCGCTGGGCTCGAAGTCCATCTGCAGCATGACCTTGCAGCTCTCGTCGTCGAGGCGGTGGAAGGTCACGACCCCTGCGTTCTTCGCCCCGGTCTCCGATCGCCAGGCGATGCGCTTGTCCGGGATCTGCTCCGTGATCTCGGCGTCCCACTCCTCGGTCTTGCCCCAGAAGTTGGCGCGCCACGTGAGATGTCGGTCGTCCTTCTGCTCGATTCGCTCGACGTCTTCCATGAACTCCGGAAAGCGCTCGAACTGCGTCCAGACCTCATAGGCCTTCGATGCGGGGATCTGGACCTCGATGGAGCGTTCGATCGTCGACATGTTCTCCTCCTTCTCTCTTCTCTCGTGGGTCTGTTCTGTCGTGGGCACGTCGTCTGGCTTGATCGTGGCCGGGCGGAGCGCGCTTGCGGTCGTTGGGCCTTCGTGCGGGATCTCGATCCCGTCGTGCTCGATCTCGTCGAGAGGGCCGGATTCGACGCGCTGCGCCTGCTGACTCCGACCTGCCTTCTGACTGTGCCTGTCTTCTGTCCGTAGAGGTGCAATGGATGTGCCTGACCGTTCCCGATCAGGACGCCCGTCCATGTCTCGCAGCGTCTCGCTGCGCAGGACAGGAATTCGCCCGAGAGAGAGCGAGCGAGCCCTCGCCCCCACTCGCGGAAGGCCTCTCCTCCGCGCCGGATGCGCTCTTGTACATCCTGCATTCTGGGATGGCGAGCGTCTCGCGCGTTCACGGCGGGGGATCTTCGGAGATCTCGGTCCCGATCCCCTGAGGACTGTGCAGCAGGCCGAGGCTCATCGTGACGCCGGCGATCATCACGGCCGCCAGGACGGCGGCCATGCGCGCCCGTCGCAGGCCCGCGCGGTCGACGCCCCCGTCCCGACGTCGCCGGGAATGCATCCAGCCGAGTCCAGAGAGAGTGGCCGTCACGAAGCCGAGCCAGAGGCAGGCCTCGAGCGGGGCCAGCATCTGACGCTCCGAGAGCACGTCGAGGAGGCGGCCGATTGCGGTCCCGACGGCCGTGAGGGCCGTGACGGTCGCCAGGGCGAGCGCCAGCGTGGCCACACGCGAGGGGCGCAGCCCCGTCTGCCGCGGCTCGTTCGGATCCGTCTGCCCGAGCGCTCCATGCTTCCGGGGCGCGCTCGACGCCGGATCGAGCGGGGCCTCCATCTCGTCGTTCAGCTTGGACTGGGTCATCGTGACTCCTGCCTGGAGGCGCGCGCTCCGTTTCATCGCTGCCGGGTCGGCTTCGGCGCCCCCTGTCCGGAACGGCCCGCCCGGAGTGGTCCACCGGAAGGTCCGCTCGAATCCGGAGACCGCCACAGCGAGCCGATCGGCACGTCGCTTGCTTCCTGACTCCGGAGGACCGACCCGAGAGCGGCCGACCCGAAGCCTCGCTCCCTCGCTCGATCGGACCCTTCGGGCCCTTCTCGAGGCGAGCGGGATCCCGATCCTGGCTCGGTCGAGCTGCAGGCAGCGTGCCAGCTCGATTCGGAGGCTCTCGGGATGCGCCGGCACTCCGGCCGACCGGGGAACCGGGGAACCGGGGAACCGGGGAAGGGGGAAAGGGGCGCAGCAGGGCGAAGTCGCACGCGGGGCGCTCGGAGGGGCGCCGCCCCGGTAGTCCCGATCGAGGAGCGAGCCGGGATGGGCCCGACTCTTCGATCGGGCTTCGAGGGACTCCGAGCGAGATGAAGATCGAACAGAGAGAGAACAGAAAGGCCAGCGTGACTCAACGAGAGCGAGACGAGTCGGGAGATCAGCAAGGAGACCGAGAGATGAGTCCGACGCCGCCCGATCGATCGACCTTCCTGACGGTGGGCGACATCATCGACCGGACACGGCGCTATGCGCAGCGGGCCCAGGATCTGCTGATCCAGGAGATGCGGGAGCATGACCCGGACGAGCGCACGGGTCTCTTCCTCGACGAGCTGGAGCAGAGGCGAAGCGAGGTGGAGGCGGCGCTGGATCGCTCGACGCGCGCCGCGGACGAGGCGGTGCTTCGTACGCGAGCGCAGTACACGGTGGATCCCTGGGAGGGCGACCCGAGTCCGCCCCGTGCGCCCTCCGTGGAAGAGGCGACCCGTTGGATCCTCGAGCTCGACGAGCAGCTGCTCGAGACCTATCGCGAGCTGGCGCAGCGGCACGAGAGCCCGCCGGTCCGGGAGTTCTTCGGCAGCCTGGTCGAGCTGATGCGATCCTTCGATCGACAGCTCGCACGAGCCTCGGAGCAGGCGTACGACGTCTGATCGATCCGCGCGCCGGCCCCTCTCTCACGATCCCTCCGCAGGTCGGGCCTCCAATCGGCGATGGGCGGGCGATGGGCGATGGCTCGAGGACCGGCGTCGCGTCGGCAGGGCTCGCGCGTCGCCAGGAGTCCAAGGAGCCGGGTGAAGCATGCTCGAAGTCTTCTCGCTGCTGATCGGAAAATCCCGAACCGACTGAGCATACTAACTTT
>CAYXLY010000216.1:0-7691 GCA_964466005.1 uncultured Spirochaetaceae bacterium
ATCGGGTCGAAGACGCGTGCATCGCGACCGAGGGGTTCATGAGATGGCCTCTAGGCCCGATCGGACGGAGGCCCGGCCTCCTCTCCGGAGAGGAGCGTCCAGGCGCGATCGACCATCGAGAGGAGCGTCGAGAGCACCAGGATCCAGCCGAGGACGGCGATCCCTTCGTCGGGAGGGCCGGCCAGCCCGAAGGCCTCCCGGCTGACGACGAGACCCGACGGAGCGAAGTAGAGGATCCCGTTCCAGCGACCCAGCGCGCTCGTCCGAAGCCGGCGACCGTCCAACGCGTGGGAGTCGAGCACGTATTGGAGAAAGGCGGCCCCGACGAGCCCCGGCAGCCAGGGCGTCACGCGTCCGGACACGGCCAGTGCGCAGAGGCCCAGCGAGACGAAGAGGGCGTCGCTCGCGTGATCCAGCAGCCCGCCGAACGCCGAGCTCTCGCCACGCACGCGCGCGATCCGTCCGTCCAGCCAGTCGGTCGCCACGGCCGTCCAGAAGAGCAGGCAAGCCAGCGTCCAGGCATCGCCGGTCAGCGCGAAGTAGAAGGCCGGAGCGGAGATCAGCCGGATCACGCTCAGCCCGTTGGACAGGGTGAGCCGGGGTCGACGCGCAGACGCATCCCGGACCGCTCTCAAGCCCGCCCCCTCACTCGCGCCGACTCACTCGCGCCACCTTCATTCGCGCCATTTCGGGACCCGATCGCGGATGCGATTCCATCCCAGCCGGTCGAAGAGCTCCGCGACACGATCCCGATCCGCACCCCGATAGGCGAGATCTCCGAGTCGGGGCGCGACGCCGGGCACCCGTCGCAGGACCGTCGCCAGCGCCTTGGTCCGGAGGGCGCGATCCCGATGTGCGGCGATCTTCTCGGCCAGCCTCCGCGCCCCGCGCACCGAGACCCCGGACCAGGCCTCGTCCGATCCGGGGACGGCCTCGATCGAAGCGAAGGCGGCGAGCACGGCCGCCGCCGACTTCGGCCCGACGCCCGGCACCCCGGGCAGGTTGTCGATCGCATCGCCGACCAGACCGAGGTAGTCCGGAATCTGATCGGGCGAGACCCCGAACTTACGGCGCACGGCCTCGGCGTCGAAGGTCGTCTCCTTCGCGAGGTCGTACACGACCACGCGCCCGTCTTCCCGGACGAGCTGGCAGAGATCCTTGTCCGTCGTGATCACGCGGGCGGACCCCCGGCGTCGCAGGACCTCGGCGCAGATCGTGCCGATCAGATCGTCGGCCTCGTAGTCGTCGAGCTCCCAGGTCGAGAAGCCGAGCGCCTCGGAGATCTCGTGGCAGAGGGCGAACTGGGGCTCGAGATCTTCGGGCGGCTCTCCTCGCTGGGCCTTGTAGAGCGGCTCCAGCCGGTTGCGAAAGCTGGTCATCGCGGCGTCCAGGCAGACGGCCGCGTGGCTCGGAGACTCCTCGGTGGCATAGCGGATCAGCGTATTGGCGAAGCCGTAGGCGGCGTTGCAGGGCGTACCGTCGGTCGCCCGCATCGGCGGCAGGGAGTAGTAGGCGCGGAAGATGTAGACGTGCCCGTCGAGCAGATGCACGAGCGGTCCCGGGCGATCTCCCGGGCGCGGTGATCGGCCGGCGCTGGTTGCCATGCGAGGGAAACCTCCCGTCCGCTCCGTCGGGAGATCCCGGCCTAGGAGCGCTCGTCGAGCACGACCTCGACCACCGTCTCCGCGGCGTGCCGGATCGGAACGTCCTGCTTCTGGCCGTCGCGCCGCCGGACCAGCTCGACGATCCCATCCGCGAGGCCCTTCGGACCGATCGTCACGCGATAGGGAAACCCCACGAGATCCGCGTCCTTGAACTTCACGCCGGGTCGCTCGTCCCGGTCGTCGAGGATCACGTCGATCCCCTCCTCGAGGAGCTTCTCGTAGAGACGCTCGCCGGCCTCGTGACACTCGACGTCCTTCGGCTTCACGATCGTGATCACCACCTCGTAGGGAGCCACGTTCACGGGCCAGCAGATGCCGCTCTCGTCGTGATTCGCCTCGACGACCGCCGCGAGATTGCGCTCGAGCCCGATCCCGTAGGAGCCCATCACGAGCGGGACCGATCCGCCCTTCTCGTCCTGCACGAAGGCGCCCATCGCTTCGCTGTATCGCGTCCCCAGCTTGAAGATGTGCCCGACCTCGATCGTCTTGCGGACGGACAGCGGCCCCTGGCACATGGGGCATCCCTCGCCGTCCGAGACCTCGCGCAGGTCGAGCCAGGCCTTCACGTCGATGTCGCGCTCGACGTCGACGCCGCGCAGATGAAACCCATCCTCGTTGGCGCCGGTGACCATGTCGCGCCGCCCGCGCAGCGCCTCGTCCGCGATCACGTAGAGGCTCGAGACGCCCACGGCGCCGAGGCTGCCTGGGGAGGCGCCGAGCGCGGCCCGGATGGCCGCCGGCTCGGCGGCCTCGATCCGCTCCGCCTCCACCTGGTCGATCAGCTTCTGCTCGGCGAGCGAGTGATCCCCCCGCAGCAGGAGCAGAACCGTCTTGTCGTCGATCTCGTAGACGAGTGTCTTGATCTGGCGATCGGCCGCAGCCCCTCCCTCCATGCGCTCCAGATCCCCGATCGTCCGCACGTCCGGAGTCGGGAAGGGGACGGGCTCGGGCAGACCGCTGCCGTCCTCCACCGCGGGCAGGACGCTCTGGGCCTTCTCGAGGTTCGCGGCGTAGCCGCATCGGGCGCAGTGCGCGACCCAGTCCTCGCCGGCGTCGCTCTCGAGCATGAACTCGATCGACTGGCTGCCACCCATCACGCCGGAGGAGGCCTCGACCGCGACGACCTCGAAGCCCAGCCGCTTGAAGATCCGACGATAGGCGTCGAAATGGCGGTCGAAGGACTCGTCGAGGCCCGCCGTGTCGAGGTCGAAGGAGTAGGAGTCCTTCATCGTGAACTCGCGCACCCGGAGGATTCCGCTCTTGGGACGCGCCTCGTCCCGGAACTTCGACTGGAACTGGTACCAGGTCTGCGGCAGCGACTTGTAGGAGCGCAGCTCGGTGGCATGATGCGCGAAGACCTCTTCGTGCGTCATGCCCAGGGCGAGGTCCGCCTCGCGTCGATCCTTCAGCCGGAACATCTCCTCGCCGACGGAGTCCCAGCGTCCGGAGCGCTCCCAGATCTCCTTCGGGTGGAGACACGGGAGACGGAACTCCTGAGCGCCGATCCGCTCCATCTCCTCCCGGATGATCGACTCGACCTTACGCAGGCTCCGGAACGCCAGCGGCGTCATCGAGTAGACCCCCGCCATGAGCTGCCGGACGTAGCCGGCCCGCACGAGGAGCTTGTGACTCACGGCCTCGGCGTCGGCGGGATCCTCTCTCAGGGTCGGGATGAAGGCGCTCGACCAGCGCACGGCGTTCTCCTCGGATTGCGGGCTTGGCGGGGGATCTCGAATGCGCCGCGAAGCATAGCGGCTCGCGCGTTCCCGGAATGCGCTCTCAGCAGACCGGCGCCGAGAGCTCCTGCAGCCGCTCTTCGAAGGCCGCGCGCAGGCGATCCAGGACGGGACGACCGGTCTGATCGAGGGGCGATCCGTCGAGCGAGCCCACGGGCACCAGCCCCGCCCGTGTCCCGGTCAGGAAGACCATGTCGGCGGCGAAGAGATCGAATCGGGCCAGGCTCCGCTCCGCGACGCGGAGGCCGATCGCCCCTCCGATCTCGAGCACGGTCTTGCGCGTGATGCCTTCGAGCGCGCCGTCGGTGACGGGCGGCGTCTCGAGCCGACCCTCCCGGATCAGGAAGACGTTCGTCGCGGACCCCTCGGCGACGAGGCCCTGGGCGTTCAACACGAGGGCGTCGTGGGCGCCCCGGGCGCTGGCCTCCCGCTTCGCGAGCACGTTGTTCAGATAGTTCAGGCTCTTCACCCGCGGATCCAACGTGTCCGACGACGGACGCCGGAGGCTCGAGGTGATCAGATCGACTCCGCGGGACTCCTTCTCGGCGGACAGAGAGACCGTTCCCGCGGCGATGCAGATCAGCTCGGGCGAGACACAGCTCGCCGGATCGATGCCGAGGGCGCCCACGCCGCGCGTCAGGATCAGCCTCAGATAGCCGGACCGCGGTCCCCAGGCGCGGGCGGTCTCGCAGGTCACCTCGCGAGCCCGCCGGACGCCGCCCGGCATCTCGATGCCGACCATCCGCGCGGCCGTCGCCAACCGGGTCAGGTGGTCTTCGAGGCGGAAGATCCCCCCGGACGTCCTCCGGATCCCCTCGAAGACGCCGTCGCCGAAGAGGAATCCGTGATCGAGGACGGAGATCCGCGCCTCCCGGGCCGGGACGATCTCGCCGTCGATCCAGGCGATCTCCTCATCGGGCGCACTCATCCGCTTCCTCCGGTCTGCTGCAGTGGAATCCGACCCGAACGAGCCGGGATCGACCGTCCCGTCGCCGCCTCGCGAGCGACGGCAGGCCGGGGACCCGGGAGCGGGAGAGCCGCGCATTATCCGACAATCGCAGCTCGAATTCCACGCGGCGCGACGCCCGTCCCGGGTCGCTCATGTGGTGAGCAGACGGCTGCGAGACGCCGACGCGCGCGCCGCCTCATCGATCGGAATCCCGGCCGGAGGAGCCCAGGGCCGCCAGGACCGTCGCATGCACGAGCAGTCGCGTCCGACGGGAGGCGTCGGGGCCGATCTGGAGCGGTCCGATCGTCCCGAAGACGGCGCGATCGCGCGCCAGATGGGCCAGCAAGGCCGGCTCGAGCTCTTCCCCTCCATGCAGGGAGGCATCCCGAGTCCGGCAGCCGAAGTGGATCAGGCCCGCAGTGCGCTCGAGCCCCTCGATGCCCTCGCGCAGGGCGCTGCGCGCCCGGGTCGGATCCGGGAGCGAGAAGGCCAGCTCGTCACCGGAGAGAATGGGGACGGGAAGCGAGAAAGAGCCCGCTCGCTCGTCGACCCCGATCACGAATCGCTCCTCCCAGACCTCACCCGACGCATCCGCGGCCTCGCCATCCGCGTCGGCGTCGACACGCGGCTCCGCCCCACGCGCCCCGGCGTCCGGCTTCGATGGCCGTCGCGAGCCGTCCCGGGGCTCGGTGGGCCTCCGCACGCGAACCAGCAGACGCTCGAGGGGTCGCTCGAGCGGCGCTCGCCGGCCGAGACCGAGCTGTCCGCGGACCCAGTCGAGAGCCCGTTCTCCCTCGATCCGCTCCACCCAATGCCCGCTGCAGCGCGTCACCGTCAGCCAGGGACTCGACGCCCGGGAGGCCGAGGCGGTCGCCACCCGACTCGCGACGCCTTCGGGCCCGGGCTGCTGCCGGGGTCGCGGGCTCGGGAAGACGATGCCCACGAGGCTCCCCTTCGCCTCCTCCTCGTCGAGCCAGGCCGGCACGGGCTCGCCACTCGAGCCCGAGGCCGCCGCCCCGGCGATCGAAGCGTCTCCGAGCAGCGGCTCGAGCTCTCGCAGGAGGATCCCGATCGGCAGCCCGGCCCCGGCATCGGGAAAGAGCAGCACCAGATCTTCGGGGCCGAGGACGGAGCAGTCGGCTGCCGAGAGGATCTCGTGGGCGATGCGGGCGGGATCGCGCTCGCCCGGCTCCATGGCGAAGGGTGCGGGGCTGCCGATCGCTTCGCTCCAGGCACACAGGACGAGCGCCGGTCGATCCCGCCAGAGCTCCCCGTGGGCGACGAGGCCCTCGAAGCTCGTCCCGAGCAGCTCGGCCTGTGGCCATCGGGCGGCGAGGATCCGCCCGACCTCGACGCCCTGACTGCCCGCCGCCGCCGTGGCGAGCAGCAGCCCGCCCGTCACGGCCGAGCCTCCGGCGAAGGCCTGCTCGAGCGCGCGAGCGAGCTCTTCTGCAGCCTGCTCGGGTCGCGGCGACCGACTGAATCCGATCGAGAGCTCCGGCATGAAGGAGTCGATACCCCTTTCCCCCCCGATCCCGCCAGCCAGTCCCGAAGCCTTGCAGCGGGACGTTGCGGATCGCCCCGCGATCGAGCGAGATGGGCATTCGCCCCCAGGGGCCGGGTTTCGGCCTGCCGGCACCTCCCCTAGACTGCGGGTCGACACGCCAGTCCTCGGTGTCGTCGCATCCCCCCTGCCGGTTGTGCGTGTGCTGCCCGGGTCCGGTCGGCGCACGAGGATTCCAGAAGGCGCTCGGCCGATCCGGGTCGCGCCACAGCAGGGGTGAAGGACAGGGTCCTGCCCGTCCAACGAGACATCATTTGGCCGATTTCGAGATCATCACGCAGAAGTCCGAGCTCGAGGCACTCGCCCAGGAGCTGCTCCAGGAAGAGGTCGTCGCCTTCGATACCGAGGCGGACAGCTTCTACCACTACTTCGACAAGGTCTGCCTGGTCCAGGTCGCCACGCGCAAGCGCTGCTGGCTGATCGACCCACTCGAGCTCGGCGGTCCGGCCGAGCTGGCGCCGCTCGCACCCGTCTTCTCGTCTCCTCGCGTCCGAGTCCTCTTCCATGCCGCCGAGTACGACATCTACGTGCTCAAGCGCGATTGCGGATTCGAGTTCGCCAACCTGTTCGACACGATGGTGAGCGCCCAGCTGCTCGGCTATCCGGCCATCGGCCTGGCTGCCCTGATCGAGAGGCATTTCGGCGTCTCCCTCCCGAAGGACGAGCAGCGCTCGGACTGGTCGCGACGCCCCCTCACCGAGAAGCAGCTCAGCTATGCGGCCTCCGACGTGCTCTACCTCATCAAGCTGGCGGAGAAGCTCGAGAAGGAGCTCATCAAGGCCGGACGCTTGGAGTGGGCGCAGGACGACTTCGAGTCCCTCGTGGGGCGACGCTGGCCGGATCGCGAGTTCGACGAGCTCGGCTACCTGCGCATCAAGGGCGCTCGCTCGCTCGCTCCGGTCGAGCTGGCCGTCCTCCGCGAGCTCTACCTCCTGCGCGACGAGCGCGCGAGAGAGATCGATCGACCTCCCTTCAAGGTGCTCGGCAATCGGACGTTGCTCGAGATCAGCCGCGCCCAGGCGACGGATCTCGACAGTCTGGGAGAGATCAAGGGCATCACCGACCTGATCCTGAAGCGGCTGGGCAAGGACCTGGTCGCCGCGGTCAAGAAGGGGTTGCGCAAGCCTCACGGACCGATTCCCAAGCTCGAGACCGCCGGGCGCCGTCGCATGGACCGGCGGACCGAGAAGCGACTCACGGCCTTGAAGACCTGGCGTGGACCTCGCGCCGAAGCGCTCAAGATCGATCCCGGCGTGCTCTGTCCGAACGCGACGCTGGAGGCGATCGCCTGGGCGGTCCCCGAGAATGCCGAGGACATGAAGTCGCTGCCGGAGCTCAAACCGTGGTTCGTCCGCGAGTTCGCCGAGGAGATCCTGGGCGTTCTCGAGCGGCACGAGGCGAACGCCTCCAGTCAGGCGGAGGGCGACGACGAAGCTCTCGAAGACGAGTCGGATCGACGACCGCGTCGCCGTTCGCGCGGGCGGGACCGCTCGGCCCGCGGCGGAGGGTCGGGCGAGGCTCGCGGCGAGACGCGAAAGACGTCGACGACCTCACGCACGACCTCGAAGAGCCGCCGCGAGAGCTGAGGCCCGCTCGTCCGCCTCTGGACGCGCCCCGCGAGCACGGCACCCGCCCCCCAAGCGACCCGCTCCCGCGCGCGATCCACAGCCGCGACGGAAGCGCCCGCGGAGCAGCTCCCGACGCCTCCTCTACATCCTTTCCCTCTCTTCCGGGTCCCCGGGCGGAGATTCAGGATGCCGGAGCGACCCCCATCTGGA
>CAYXLY010000217.1:0-7655 GCA_964466005.1 uncultured Spirochaetaceae bacterium
ATCGCGGCCAGCAGGCTGGCGTCGTACTCGACCGGACAGCAGAGCGAGGCCTCCCGCGCCTGGGCAGCGGCGCTGTAGCGCCGTCGAGTGGCGCCCTCCGCGTCCAGGAGGTCCGGGTTCGGTGAATCGAGGCAGTGGGACTCTGCTCGGGCGTCGGCTTCCGACATCGGGGCTCGGCTCCTATGGGCTGGGGGAAGGGTTCGGATGGGGTCTTCGGCGAGGGACCCACCGCGAACGAGTGATCAGGTCGGTGATCAAATAGAAGAGGACGTTCATCGGGCGCAGATCGCGATCATGATCGCCCCACGGCTCTCCGTACGAAAGCGGTCCCATCCCCGTTACGCAACGTGGATCGCTTCCGTGCGCGGATGCATCCAGCCCCATCCGGTCGGCGGGTTAGGGGGTGGCGCTCGGCCCCAGTCTCCTGACCCCTCGGGACCGAGTCAGGCGAGGGAGGGCTCTCCGCCGCTTCGGCTTCGCCTCGACCCTCTCACTCGTCCTCGCTCGGCCTCGTGGGTCCTGGCTCGCTCGATGCCGGGCAGGGCCGGACCGGTCGTCGCCGTTCCGGCCGCCGCGCCGCCTGGGGTCCTGCTATGGTTCGTCGGTCTTTGATCCGTTCACAAGGAGTCTCCAGGATGAGCGAAATCCGCTTCGACGATCGCGTTGCAGTCATTACCGGTGCGGGCGGAGGTCTGGGTCGCACCTACGCCCTCGAGATCGCCCGGCGAGGCGGAAAGGTCGTCGTGAACGATCTCGGCGGCTCCGCCGACGGGACCGGAGGCAGCTCGAGCATGGCCGACCAGGTGGTCAAGGAGATCACCGAGGCAGGCGGCACGGCCGTCGCCAGCTACGACTCGGTCGCCACGCCCGAAGGCGGCCAGGCGATCGTGCAGGCTGCGCTCGACAACTTCGGCCAGGTCGACATCGTCGTGAACAACGCCGGCATCCTGCGCGACAAGTCCTTCGCGAAGCTCTCGCCCGAAGAGCTCGAGATCGTCCTGGACGTCCATCTGAAGGGCGCCTTCTACGTTTCCCAGCCCGCCTTCCGCTCGATGAAGGAGCGCAGCTACGGCCGCTTCGTCCATACCTCCTCCGCTGCGGGGATCTTCGGCAACTTCGGTCAGACGAACTACGGCGCGGCGAAGATGGGCATGGTGGGCCTCTCGAACGTGCTCGCCGTCGAGGGGGCGAAGAACGACATCAAGTCCAATGTCATCGCACCGATCGCGCGCACGCGCATGACCGAGGATCTGCTCGGCCCGATGGCGGAGCACGTCAAGCCCGAGTGCGTGACGCCGCTCGTCGTCTACCTCTGCTCGGATCAGTGCGAGGAGACCCACTCGATCTACTCGGTCGGCGGCGGTCGCTTCGCTCGGATCTTCATCGGGATGGCCAGGGGCTGGTTCGCCGGAACTGGCGCCACGCCGAGCGCGGAGGAGATCGCCGCGCACTGGGACACGATCCACTCGGCGGCCGACTTCGAGATCCCGGACTCGATCGCGGGCGAGATGAAGGCCCTGCTCGAGGCCTTCAAGAGCTGATCGCCGCCCCGGTAGCGCGGACCGTCCGGTCCCGCGGACCTGTCCGGCTCGCAGATCGAAGGTCGCGGGCCGAAGGCCGAAGGTCGAAGGTCGAAGCGCGCTGGTCGAACGGCGAACGGCGAACGGCGCGGGCGGGATTTCCTCTCAGCCGAGCCTCTCGCCGACCAGCTCGTCCAGCACCGGCCAGTCGATCGCTGCCTGAGCCGAGAAGGTCCGGAGCAGCAGCTCCCGGTCTTCGTCCTCGGAGGCAGCCCGGAACTCGGCGACCTTCCGCTCGAGCTCGCTCTTCTCGGGCGGCACGATCTCCTCGTCCGTCAGGACGCCCTCCTCGTGAGCCAGTCCGAGCGAATCGAGCCACTCCGTGAGCAGGTCGGCCCGGCATTTCAGGAAGTAGACGGCCAGGATCTCCTCTGCGAGCGCAGCGGACTGCACGCGGGCGAGCGCACGACGCACCGAGGCGATCCGTTTCGCGACGGGCTGCTTCAGCAGGTACTTGGGACGAAAGCGCAGGGCGGCCGCGGCGGCGATCACCGCCTGCTGGACCGTCTCCGGAGACTCTTTCTCGATGCGAGCGAAGACGGCCTCGCATTTCTCGGGAGACATGGCGCCGAAGATCTGATGGGGTCGCATGGAGTCTCGGTCCTCGTCTCGTCGTTCGTGACGAGTCGCAGGCGAAAGGGGAGCGGGCCGCATTCTGGCTCAATCGGGTCCGGGAGTCGAGCCATGCGCACGGTCGACCGCTCAGGCCGGCGGTTCCCGGGCTGCATGCATGCGCCGATGGATCCGGATCTTGACTGCCCGCCAGACCAGAGCCCCCGCGATCGCCAGGCCGGCCAGGGAGAGGACGATCCACGAGTAGGTCGACAGCCATCCGAGCGCCTCCTGCACCCGCTCGGCGAAGAGCCAGCCCAGGCCGAGGTCCACCGAAGCCCAGAAGACCAGGCCCGCCACGTTCGCGGGCAGGAAACGATGGAGCGGGAGACGGGCGAGTCCGGCGGAGGCCGCGGCGAGATTGGCGAGTCCAGGGAGGAGCTTGGCCGTGAGGACGGAGCGGCCCCCGGCCTTCTCGATCTTCCGACGGAGGCTCGCGGCGCAGCCGCCCGGATGAGTCGCCAGGCCGCAGGCGAGCCTGAGTACGGGCGCGCCGTGGCTGCGAGCCAAGCGGTACCAGATCAGGTCCGCGGTCAGCCCCCCGAGCACGGCGGCGGCGATCGCGCTCGGAAGCTCCATGGCCCCCGCCGCCACGAAGGAGCCGGCCAGCACGAGGGCCGGGGCGCTCGCCACCGGCAGCCCGGCGAACTCGAGGAAGCCGACCGCGAAGAGCAGGCCGTATCCATGCGAGCGAAGCAACGCCTCCAGGCTCTCGATCGAGAAGAAGCCCTCCATCGGCGAGAGCATATCGAAGCCGGGGGACGCGACCTTCGTGGCACGGCCGTGACCGGTTCATGAACTCTCGGTGACCGGCGGACGGGCACGCCGCGCGCCCCCTATTTTCGGCCGCCCACTGCCCGTGTCGCGCGGCGAGCCGGAGGTCGCGAGCACTCCGCTCGTCGCTCCCCCGATCCCGCGCCCGGGTCTCTTCATCAGGAGATGAGGATGCATCGGATCTCGCTCGCCCGGGTCCTCTCGCTCGCCCTGCTCGCGCTCGCCTGCCACCCTGCGCCGAGGCCTTCTCCGGCTTCGGCTCCCGACGGTCCGCTCGGACCTCAGGCGGACGAGAGACTCGTGGAGGACGGATCTTCCCGATCCGATCTGCTCCCCTACGAGCAGCTGCTCGAGCTCCTGAGGCGGCGCCCGGGTGCCGTCGCGCCGGAGCTGCCCGACGTCCACCCGCGTCACGTGACGTTCAACGCCGAGGCGCCGATTCCTCCGCAGTGCTACACGCGCACCGAAGGGCGCTTCAACCCCTGCTATGTCTGTCATCAGGATCGCGTTCCCGGCCGCGAGAACACGATGCACGACGGAAGCCTGCAGGTGGCCTACGCATTCAGTGACGTGGGGACGACGAACCACTGGAAGAATCTCTTCGAGGACCGGTCGGCGGCGGTGGCGCGGATCA
Source organism: uncultured Spirochaetaceae bacterium (assembly GCA_964466005.1). Classification (GTDB taxonomy): domain Bacteria; phylum Myxococcota_A; class UBA9160; order UBA9160; family UBA4427; genus UBA4427. The sequence continues at coordinate 3,601 of CAYXLY010000217.1, forward strand.
GCGACGCCGAGATCCTCGAGTGGATCGACCAGGACAATTACAGCGCCCTGGCCCCCCGGCTCAGGGAGGCCGGCTTCGAGGGCTGGATCCCGGATCTCGCGAATCTACAGGAGGGCGCGGCAGCCTTCGACGACGAGGGCTTCGCGCGGGATGGCAGCCAGTGGGTCGCCTTCCATTACAAGCCGCTGCCCAGCACGTTCTGGCCGACGAACGGATCGACGGACGACGTGATGATTCGTCTCCCGGAGGCCTTCCGTACGGACGAGCAGGGGAGCCCCTCCCGCGACGTCTACCGAGCCAACCTGGCGATCGTCGAGGCCAGCGTCAAGGGGCTGCCCCAGATCGGCGTGGCTCCGATCGACGAGCGGAAGGTGGGGTCGGACCTCGATGGAGACGGAGCCCTCGGCCGGGCGGAGGTCGTGAGGAACGTCGACGGCTACGTCGGAGCGGCCCGTTCGGTCTACCTCGACACCTTCCTGTATCCGGAGGGAACCGAGTTCCTGCATACGGTGCGCTACGTGGGCGTCGATGAGAAGGACGCCATCGGGCCCTCCCGCCGGATGAAGGAGGTCCGCTACATGCGCAAGTGGAGGGCCTACCGGAAAGTGGTCTACGCACGCGAGTACCAGCTCGAGAGGTTCTCCAAGGATGCGGGAGCGTTGCCCCGCTATCAGCTGATCGGGGATCATGGCCTCGACAACGGCTTCGGCTGGTCCGTCCAGGGCTTCATCGAGGGCGTGAACGGCGAGCTGCGCTCGCTGACCTACGAAGAGAACCTCTTCTGCATGGGCTGTCATTCCTCGATCGGGGCGACCATCGACAAGACGTTCAGCTTCCCGCGCAAGGTCGACGGAGCGGCCGGATGGGGCTATCTCGATCTTCGCGGGATGCCCGACGCGCCCAACATGGGCGAGAGCCGGGGAGAGATCGCGACCTATCTCGAACGCGTCGGTGGAGGCGGCGAGTTCCGGAGCAACCCCGAGATGTTCGAGCGCTTCTTCGAGCCCGACGGGCGACTCGATCGAGAGGCCGTGGACGGCGCCCGGGACGTCCACGATCTCATCATGCCGTCGCGGCGCCGCGCCCTCGAGCTCGACAAGGCGTACCGCGTGATCGTGGCGCAGCAGGACTATGTCCATGGACGCGATGCGACCGTGGAGCCGCCGGCCAACGTCTACGAGTCCATCGACATCCGGACCGCGCCCACGCTCCCCGCCGAGCTCGCTCGAAGCTGGGACATCCGTCTCGACTGGAAGGCGGTCTCGGACGGCTCGACCCCACTCTCCAATCCGTAATCGAAGAGTCACTTCAATCGAACGAGTCCGACTCGGGGGCGTCAAACGAGCGCGCGACGATCCCGCCCGCCGGTCGGCAGTCGATCGTCTGCCGCCCGGCCGGGAGCCTCGAACGATTCAGGCTCGCCGAACTCAACTCCGTGAAGGGAATCCAAGAAGATGAACTCGACCCTACGAGGACTGGGGATGGGGCTGCTCGCGCTCGCGGCATCCCAGGCTGCTCATGCCGGCACCGCTCCCTACTTCCATCCGCTCCAGCAATCGGCCGCCGTGGCGCCGCCGAACCACGTGAACGAGCTCAACTCTCCGTGGCAGACGCCGGGAGGGATCAGCCAGGTCAATCTCACCAGCATGAGCGAGATCGAGGCGGACATCGAGCAGTCCGTCCAGCGCGTGCCGGCGGGTCGATCGTCCTCCATGTGGGACATGCTGGCCTACGATCCGAGTGGCCGCTACGTGTTCATCCCGCACGAGACGCCCTTCGGCGCCGGACTGTCCCGCTACGACACCGAGACGGACACGACGGAGCTGCTCTTCGCGGGCGATCAGGAGGCGAGTCTGACGAGCCTCTGTGATTCGCAGCCCCTCGAGGCGGAGCGGGATCCCACGAACCCGGCCTGCCCGGCCTGGGACTTCGACTTCGGCGCCTTCGATCCCGCGCGATGGACTCCGAACGGGACCGTGATCCTGGCCGAGGAGTGGACGGCGCTCGGGCGCGTCGTCGAGATTCTCGATCCCCTCGGACCGGCGCCGATCGACCCGACGGCGACGCCGGCCAGCGAGGACGTCTCCTGGCGGGTCCTGAACTCGATCGCCAAGGTCTCTCACGAAGGGATCAACTTCAGCCTGAAGCATCCGAACGACGTGATCTACTACATCGACGAATGGCGTTCGGGCTCGATCTACAAGCTGGTCCTGAAGGAGTCGGGAAACTACGCCCTGGGCGGCCAGACCTTCGTGCTGTCGGTCGACGACTTCCTCCCCTCCGGTGGTGACCCCTCGGCGAACTGGAACGAGGGGCCGAACGCGTCGGCGACGCGCTTCGGACCGGCGACCTGGGTCCCCATCACGGACGCCGACGGCAACCGGCTCCCGGGCACGCTCTGGGATCCCTTCCAGGACGGTCCGACCGCCGACCCGCGCACGCAGCCCCTCACCCGAGGCGGACGCGGTGCGGCGGATGAGGTCGGCGGCACACCCTTCGGTCGCCCTGAGGACATGACCATCGGTCTCACGCCCAAGGGCAACGAGATCCTCTACGTCACGACGACGTCGGAGCAGGCCGTGATCTCGATCGAGATCGAGAGCCCGCCCCGATACCTGAAGAAGGGCAAGTCGCTGGTCGAGAGCGGCCCCGAGGACGAGACGCGAGCCCTCGTTCGCCAGTTCGCGAGTCGGGAGACGCCGAAGAACCTCGGCTTCCTGCCGACCACGGGCCAGCTCGACAGCCCGGACAACCTCGCGATCGATGCTCTCGGCAACGTCTACATCATCGAGGACCAGCCCAACAGAAGCGACGTCGGAGGCGACATCTGGTTCGCCCGGGACATGGACAGCGACGGCGTGGCCGAGTCGCTCGACCACTTCATGAGCATCCAGGTCGACGGCTCCGAGTCGACGGGCATGATCTTCCACCCGACCGATCCGACCCGTTTCGTCGTCGCCGTGCAGCATCCCGACAGCACGGACCTCTCCGAAGTTCCGGACGGCTTCGGGGACGCGATGTGGGAGTTCAGCCTTGCGGGGGTCGTTCCGCCGACCTGCGAGGGGCCGCGCTCCGAGTGGCACACCTTCGATCGCAAGCTGCGGAAGATGGTGCGGGCCTGCACGAAGGCCCGGGACTTCAACTTCGTGGATCAGCTCGATTCGAGCGGACCCGTGGTCCCGGTCAACCCGTAGCTCGAGGCGGGAGACGCAGACTCGAGGCCCCGGGCGACGGCCGATCCCGCTCGCCCGGGGCACTTCGCGTGAAGCCGCTACGGAGAAGGGACCCGCTTCAGGTTCCAGGCGAGCCCCGCACGCTCCATCGCCTTGATGAGATACCCGCCGAAATCGAGTCGCTCGGGCTGATTGATCGCAGCGCTGGGATGTCGATGGTGGAAGGCGTGGAACCCCTCGCCGACGATCAGGAAGGCGAAGAGCGTAATGTCCCGGCTCTCGTCTTGCGCTCCCTCCGGCTTTCGCCCGAAGCTGTGGGCGATGGAGTTGATCGACCACGTGATCTGATGGATCAGCGCGACCCGGAAGAATCCGGCCCAGAGCAGACCCCGAACGGCCTCGGCCCTTCCTCCCGCCAGGTAGCCGAGCAGGGCCGGCGCCAGGACGGAGAGAGCCGAGAGCAGCCAATAATGACGGCTGCACCAGGCGCTGATGGGATCGCGGAGGATGTCCCTGGCATAGCGCCTCGGGTCCGAGAGCGGGCACCAGAACATCCAGGTGACGTGGGCGTGGAGGAGGCCGAGCAGCCGTGATCCGGGTCGGCGTCCCGCGATCCAATGAGGCGAGTGCGGGTCCAGCGGCTGATCCGTATAGCGATGGTGACGGCGGTGGTCGGCGACCCAGCGATCGATCGGTCCCTGGAAGGACCCGCTGCCGAGCACGGCGAGGATCGTCCGGAGGACCGGGCCCGTCTCGAAGGCGGCGTGGGTGAAGTAGCGGTGAAGCCCGATTCCCACTCCGACCGTCTGTGCGATGAAGAAGAGGCCGAAGAGCGCGAGTGTGACGGCGGTCGGAGCGAATCGGTGCCAGTGCACGACGGCG
>CAYXLY010000218.1:0-6381 GCA_964466005.1 uncultured Spirochaetaceae bacterium
CCTGCACCTGCACCGAGAGCTGCTTCACCGCGGCCGCCTACGGTGACCTCGATGGAGACGCGAACATGTCCGTCCTGCTCTTCACGCACCCGGATGCCGTCGGGGGCTTCTGCGAGACCGGGCAGGGCGGGAACCAGTCGCCGCCCATGAACTCGGGCGCTCGCGTCTTCGATCAGGTGAGCCGCGTGCTGGTGGCAGACGACTTCTGATCGACGGCTCTGCGATCCGGCACCGGACGCGCGCGAGCGAGGCCACGGATCGGCTCGCGATTCCGATGTCGGACGGGGCAATTCCTGTTGGGGGCGGGATGTCGACGAAAATCGAGCAGGTCATCCTTCTGATCGTGGCCGCCTGCTGCACCGGCTGGGCGCACGCCCAGAGCCCGCTTCGGGCGGGACCGGAGCTCGGAGACGGATTCGTCCCGAGCCCGACGGTGGCGAAGGTCCTTTCCTTCGGCTTCGATGCCCTGGCCGCGGACTACCACTGGCTGCAGGCCGTTCAGATCGTCGGAGGAACCGATCGGATCGAGGCGTCTCATGCCCGACACCTCGGCCGCCTCGTCGACGTCGTCACCACTCTCAATCCCCATGTCGGGCATCCCTATCGGTTCGCGGCCGTCTGGCTCACGCACGACGAGGCGCTCGTGCGCGAAGGCAATCGTCTGCTGGAGCGCGCCATCGAGCATCACCCGGAAGACTGGCGCCATTTCTTCTACCTCGGCTTCAATCACTTCTTCTACCTCGGTGAGTACGAGCAGGCCGCCGACGCCCTCGAGGTCGCCATGGATCTCGATGGAGCGCCCGCCTATCTGCCGCGCCTCGTCGCTCGCCTGCGGTCGGAGACCGGAGGCATCGAGGTCGCGGAGGTCTTCCTCCGGGAGCTGCTCCGCGACTCCGGGGACGACGAGGCCCGGGCGAAGATCCAGGTCGCGCTCGACGAGATCGAGATCGAGTACAAGGCCCGTCATCTCGAACGGGCCCGCCGGGCCCATCGGACGCTGACCGGGCGCGACATCGAGTCGGTCCAGGATCTCGTGCGCGGGCCCCATCGGGTGCTGGAGCGGCTGCCGAGCGCGGAGCCGGATGCGATTCCGCCCTCCCTCTCACGCGGGTCGACCTGGGAGATCGAGCCGGAGACGGATCGGATCGTGTCCTCCTATCTCGGAGCCCGCTACGAGCTGCACTACTCGACGGTCGACCGCCGACGTCTCGAGCAGCGGAGAGATTCCGATGCTCGCCGGAAGATTCCGGATGCGGGGGAGGAGCAGGGTGAAGGCTGAGAGGGAGGAGGTCGTTCGCGTCGACCGGATCGTGAAGGATTTTCGGCCGGGCTTCGGCCTGCGACGCAAGCGCGTCCTGCACGACGTCACCTTTCGGGTACGAGAGGGGGAGATCTTCGGCTTCGTCGGACCCAACGGGTCCGGCAAGACGACGACGCTGAAGCTGCTGATGGGCTTGATTCGTCCGACCTCGGGCTCCGCCTCGATCCTCGGGCGCGACGTGCAGGAGTCCGAGTTCCGGGACCAGATCGGCTTCCTGCCCGAGAACCCCTATTTCTACCCGTTCCTGACCGCGAGGGAGACGTTGGATTTCTACGCGCGATTGACCGGCGTGCCCGCTCGCGACCGCCCCGAGCGGGTCGAAGAGCTCCTCCACGACGTCCATCTCGAGCATGCCGCGGATGCGCGCCTCAAGACCTTCTCGAAGGGCATGCTCCAGCGGGTCGGTGTGGCCCAGGCCCTGATTCACGATCCGAAGGTCCTCTTCCTCGACGAGCCGATGAGCGGACTCGATCCCATCGGACGCAAGGAGATCCGCGATCTGATCCTCGCACTCCGGACGGCAGGCAAGACCGTCTTCATGAACACGCATATCCTGCCGGACGTCGAGATGATCTGCGACCGGGTCGCCATCATCGTCCGGGGACGCATCCGTCACCAGGGGCCGATCGAGGACTTCCTCCCGGAGGCGCACGTCGCGACCGACGTCGTGCTCTCGGGGCTGCCCGCCGGACTCGTCGACCGTTTCGAGGAAGAGCTCCAGGCCGACATGAGAGGGATCGGAGATCGCGTCGAGCTGTCTCTCCGGGAGAAGGACGTCCAGGAGGTCCTGCGCGCGGCCCTGGAGGCCGGTGCGGAGATCGTCTCCGTGACGCCCCATCGACACTCTCTCGAAGAGGCCTTCCTGTCCGCCGTTCGAGAGGAGGAGCCGTCCGCATGACCTCCCTGATTCGCGTTCAGGCACTGGCCTGGAACACGGTTCGCGAGGCGATCCGCAACAAGCTTCTCTACACCCTGCTCGGCTTCGGCATTCTCATGATCGGCGCCGGCGTGCTGGTCGCCACCCTCTCCTACGTGGAGGTCGACGAGATCCTCCAGGACGTGGGCCTCGGTGCGATCCGCTTGTTCAGCGCCGGCATCGCCATCTTCGTCGGCATCGGGCTGATCTCGGGAGAGGTCGACCGGCGCACGATCTTCACGATCCTCTCGAAGCCCGTGTCGCGTTCGGAGTTCCTGATCGGGAAGTTCGCGGGGCTCACGCTCACGGTCTGGCTGCAGCTCGCGTTGATGGCATGGGCATTCGCAGGCGTCTCGTGGCTCGCCGGTGCGCCCCTCCGAGGCGATCATGGCCTGGCGATCGCCCTGATCGGGCTGGAGCTGATGGTGCTCGTGGCGATCGCGACCTTCTTCTCGTCCTTCACGACCCCGATGCTGGCCGCGCTCTTCACCGTGGGTCTGTGGCTGATCGGACACCTCTCGCGCGACCTGCACGCGCTCGGTCGACAGTCCGAGCTCGAATCGGTCGCCCGGGTGACGGACTTCCTCTTCGTGCTGATGCCGGACTTCGAGGTCTTCAACAAGACGCTCGAGGCCGTTCACGGGCTGCCGATCCCCTCATGGGAAGTCGGTCTGGCAGTGGTCTACTCGATCGGATACACGGTCTGTACGCTCACCCTCGGTGCGATGATCTTCAGCCGACGCGATTTCAAGTAGTCCGTTCGACCGGGATCCGGAGGACGGGCTCGCCAGACGAGCTGGGGAGGAGGGGAGATGAGCATCGAGATGGCGCCGGGCGCGCTGGTTCCCATCGCCCTGGTGCTCGGTCTCCTGATCGGCTCCTTTCTGAACGTGGTGATCCATCGCCTGCCGCTCGGCCTCTCCATCGCCTTTCCCCCCTCTCATTGTCCGTCCTGCGACGCGAGGATCGCGCCCTGGGACAACGTTCCCTTGATCTCGTACCTGCTCCTGCGTGGCCGGTGCCGGCATTGCGACGCGCGGATCGGGCTGCGATATCCCGCGGTCGAGGGGGTCACCGCGCTGGTCTTTGCCGCCATCGCCGCGCGCTTCGGCGTCAGTCCATGGACCGCCGTCTACTGTGCATTCGCGGCGGCTCTGATCGCGGCTGCGCTGATCGATCAGGATCATCAGATCATCCCCGACTCCATCTCCCTGGGCGGACTCGCCGTGGCCCTCGTCGTCGTGCCGGTCGTGGGACTCCTCGAGGGCCAGGACGCGCTGACGGCCTTCGTCCGGAGCGTGAGTGGGGCGCTGACCGGCGCGGGCGTGCTCTGGGCCGTGGCCTTCCTGCATGCCCGCATCTCGGTCGCGCTGGGGAGGGAGTTCGATCATTGGCCAGGAGAGGGCGAGCCCCTGCCTCGACCCGCCGAGGCCGACTACTGGCTCTGGTTTCCAGGACTCGGGCTGGGCGACGTCAAGCTCCTGGCCATGATCGGCGCCGTGCTCGGCCCGATCGGCGTGCTCGACACGATCCTGACCTCGTCGCTCGTGGGGCTCTGTCTCGGCGGCGCCCAGGCCTTGGCTCGCGGTGCGCTCGGGCGACCCTTCGGGTTCGCTCCGGCGATCGCCGTCGGGGCGATCGCTTCGCTCTTCCTGCCGAGACTCTGGCTGCTCGAGCTGCTGGAACGGTTCTGAGGCGGGGCTCTCCGGCCGCTCTACCCGCTCGGGCGCGCGGGGTTTCGGCCTGCGGACCTGCGGCGCTGCGGGAGGGATGCCCTCAGTCGGTCGCGGAGGCCCGCTCGCGGATGCGCTCGATCGCGTCGCGAAGCCGCTGGAGGGTCCGATCCGGCCCCGCGACCTCGACGGTCTCGTAGATCCCCGGCGAGGCGGCGCTGCCGGTGACGGCGACGCGAACCGGCTGGGCGAGCTTGCCGAGCCCCAGCCCACCGAGCGCCTCGCAGGTCTGCTCGAAGGCCTCCTCGATCTGCCCGGCCGTCCACTCCGAGATCGTCTCGAGCCGGGGGAGGAGGGATTGCAGAGGCTCGAGGGCGACGGGCCTGAGATGCTTCCGGGCCGCGGCGGGGTCGACCTCGATCTCGTCGATCAGCGCGAAGCGCGCCTTGTCCGCCATCTCGTCGAGTCGATGGCTTCGCTCCCGCAGCAGGTCCAGCAGCCGATCGATCCGCGCATCGCGCTCGACCGGTCTTCCCGCGACTGCATCGAGAAAGGGCCGGGCCGCCTCGAAGAGCGCGTCGGCGGGCTTCTCCTTCAGGTAGTGCTGATTCAGCCACTCGAGCTTGGCCGTGTCCGCCTGGGCTCCGGAGCGGCCGACGTGCTCGAGATCGAAGAGCTCGATGAACTCGCGGGCGGAGAAGAGCTCCTGATCGCCATGGCTCCAGCCGAGTCGGGCCAGCCAGTTCAGCATCGCCTCGGGCAGGAACCCTTCGGAGCGGAACTGCTGGATCGAGACCGGGTCCCGGCGCTTGGAGAGCTTACGACCACTCTCCGCCACGATCAGCGGGACGTGGGCGAAGATCGGAGGCGTACCGCCGAGGGCCTCGTAGAGGGCGAGCTGGAAGGGCGTGTTGCTGTGGTGGTCCGCGCCGCGGATCACGTGGGTGATGCCCATGTCGAGATCGTCCACCGCGCCCACGAGATGGAAGAGGGGGGTGCCGTCGCTGCGACGAATGATGCCGTCTCCGATCTCGCTCGCATCCTGACCGCTCGGCCCGAAGACGAGATCGTCCCAGCGCAGCGCGGACTGTGGATCGATGCGAAGGCGGATGGTGTGCGGACCGCAGTCCGGACCGAGGCCCCGATCGCGACAGCGGCCGTCGTAGATGCCCTTGCCGCCGCGCGCCATGTCGGCCTGACGACGCTCCTCGAGCTCCTCCCGGGTGCAGACGCAGCGATAGGCCTTGCCCTCGGCGAGCAGCGACTCGATCGCTTCCTGATGCCGCGCGGATCGCTCGCTCTGGCGATAGGGACCCTCGTCCCACTCGATCCCGAGCCAGCGCAGCCCGTCGATCACGGCCTCCTCCGCCTCCCGGGTCGAGCGCTCGAGGTCCGTATCTTCGATGCGCAGGATGAAACGACCACCGAGACGACGGGTCAGAGCCCAGTTGAAGAGCGCGGTCCGGGCGCCTCCGATATGAAGGAATCCCGTGGGGCTGGGGGCGAATCGCGTCCGCAGGCTGGACGTGGGCGATCCGGAAGACGCGGAAGTCGTGGGCGGCTTGGGCATGGGGGAGGGAGCATATCGCAGGCCCGCCCCTGGGCTCCCGGCTCGGCTGCGGCCCTCTCATGCCCTCAGGCCGGCTGGCGACGGCTCTCCGGGCGCAGACTGGCCCGGACCACCCCATCAGCGGTCCATCTCCTTTGGCGCACGGAAGAGGGCTGCGCTATCTCCCCGAGCCGCTGCTGGCGATGCGCCAAACGCTTGTTTTATCTATGGTTTGTCGAGTGTGGGCCCGGCGGAGGGGCGTGCGCTGGGGGGCGGCGATGGCCTCCGGATCGAGGGGCGGTGATCGAGAGTCCGGGGAATCCAGGAGCCGGGGACGGGAAGGAGCGGGCGAGACGGAGGAGCGGCTCTCCTTCCGCGAACGTCCGCGATCGGAGGTCAGCTGTGGGAGACTTCAATCTTTCGATCGAGCGCCTGACCGAGATCCCCGAGGAGATCGTCTTCGAGGCGAGTCCCGAGTGGTGGGCGGCGCGGGATCCCGCCGTCGCCGCAGGGCTATGCGAGGTGGAGGAGGCCTTTCGCTTCGTGGTGTCGGCGTCGCGCGTTCGGGAGGACGTGATTCTCATCGGGAATCTCGCGGGACGGGTCGGTCTGGAGTGCAGTCGCTGCGCCAGACGCTACTCTCACGCGCTTGCCGACGATTTCCGGCTCGTCCTGGAGCCGGCGGGAGACCGGGAGCCTGCCGATCCCGAAGGCGCGGAAGGACTCGCCGCGAACGGACTGTGCCTGGCGGAAGACCTCGAGGCCGGGTGGACCCGGGGGCCGCGGATTCGATTGGATGATTTCTTCGGAGAGGTGGTCGCCCTGGCGATGCCGATCCAGCCCTTGTGCAGTGAAGATTGCCTGGGACTGTGCCCTCATTGCGGAGCCGATCGAGCGTCGACTCCGTGTGAATGCGTCGATC
>CAYXLY010000218.1:6391-7644 GCA_964466005.1 uncultured Spirochaetaceae bacterium
AAGCCCGATTCGCCCTTCGCCGTCCTGGCGAGACTGAAGAACGATCAGGCGTCGGAGTGAAGTGATCGCAATCCGATGATCGCAATGAGAAGATCGCGATCGGAAGAGACGCAGAGAGCGACGGACGAGCGACGAGAGTCGGATGGATGAGAGTCGGACGGACGAGAGTCCGATGAGAGTCGGATGAGAGAGCGGTCGAGGAAGGGGCAGGGCCCCGATTCGATCCCGGGCCGAAGAGACCGGCTCGACATGACTTGCAAAGAAGCGTAGGAAGAAAGACAGGGAGCCGGATCCAATGGCCGTTCCGAAGAGAAAGACCTCCAAGGCGCGACGAGACAAGCGTCGCAGTCACGATGCCCTGACCTCGCCGGCGGCGAGCGTCTGCCCTCAGTGCGGCGCACCCAAGCTGCCGCATCGCATCTGCGGCAGCTGCGGCTCCTACAAGGGCCGCACGATCGTCGAGATCGACGAAGAGTAGAGATCGGATTCCGGTGCTCGCACTGCTCTTTCCAGGTCAAGCCTCACAGGAAGTGGGGATGGGTCGGGACGTCTTCGAGGCCTCCGCGGCGGCGCGGGCCGTCTTTCAGGCGGCGGACGACGCCCTGGAGATGCCGCTCTCGAGTCTGTGCTTCGAAGGTCCCGAGGAGGAGCTGCGCAAGACGGAGATCCAGCAGCCGGCCATCCTGACGACCAGCATCGCGCTGCTCCGCGCCCTCGAAGAGTCGGAGGGAGGCCTGTCGCCGGCCTTCGTGGGTGGCCACAGCCTCGGCGAGTACTCGGCTCTCGTGGCCGCCTCGGCTCTTCGCTTCGAGGACGCGGTACGGACGGTGCATCGGCGAGGCCGCTTGATGCAGGAGGCCGTCGCCGAGGGCCGTGGCGCGATGGCGGCCGTGATGGGCGTCGGGCCCGAGGTGGTCGAGACGGCCTGCGCGCAGGCTCGCGACGAGACGCAGCGCGTCGTCACGCCCGCCAACTACAACTCGTCCCAGCAGACGGTCATCGCCGGCGACGCCGCGGCCGTCGAGGTCGCCTGCAATCGGGCTCGAGAGCTGGGCGCCAAACGGACGGTGCCCCTGCCGGTCTCCGCCCCCTTCCACTGCGCCTTGATGGAGCCCGCCGCCGCGAAGCTCGAGTTCGAGCTGAAGCGCCTGCGATGGAGCGACGCGTCGCCACCGGTCATGACGAACGTCGAGGCGGAGCCGAACTCCGATGCTGCCCGGATTCCGGATCTGCTGAGACAGCAGGTGACGGCA
>CAYXLY010000219.1:0-7626 GCA_964466005.1 uncultured Spirochaetaceae bacterium
CGCGCGATCGTCCTGAAGTTCGTGTACCGCATGTTGGCCGCCCGGACGTGCGAGGGCAGCTCGACGTCGGTGTCCTTGGGGTAGACGACGGGATATCGATCCCGGGGCTCGGGGAAGAGCGGCGCCATGGATGGTTTCTCCTTGCCTTGCCTTGGCCTGGTCCGGGCCGGGGATGCCCGGATCTCGAGGGAGGCGTGGCCGTCGCTGCGGCGACCGAGCGCAGCGCAGCGAGCGGCCCGCAGACGCGATCGAGTGCGGGCTCACCTCCGGGAGGAGAGGCTAGCCCAGAATGCCGCGGCCCATGACGGCGAGCGACCGGCGCCTCGGAAGCGAGGCTGGACTCGAGGCCGTAGGCTGAGGCATCCTCACGCCGCGTGGTCCGGACTCGCGCGCGCCCGGCGAGGCCGACCGCGAGCGCGTCCGAAGGGGCCGGGACGTTTCGGGCAGGAGCCGCTCGGGCAAGAGAAGCTCGGGTAGGTGCAGCTCGGACGAGAGCAGGGGGCGGAGATCGACATGAGCTCGAAGCGGTGGCGTCAGGTCCGGGTTCCCGCATCGATGGCGGGGCTGCTCATGTCGGCTGCCCTGGCCTGTACGTTCGGCAACGAGCTCGTCGTCTCGCCCTATCCGCCCGATCTCGGCTACGTGCCTCCCGAGCGCATCGAGTCCTCGATGTGGGTGCTGGCCTCGGAGATCCGGCTTCTCGACGAGCTGATCCGAGCGCCGCTGGACGCGGACGACCCGGCCCTGCGGGAGAAGGTCCGGAGGAGTCTCGAGCGGATGACGATCGCGGCGCGCCGGCTCGACTCGGGGGGTCGCTCGACGCCCCACCATCCCGTCCTCGGCGAGCATCTCGACGAGTTCCGGCGGCGCCTGGAACGGGCGAAGCGAGCCCTCGATCGGACGCCGCCCGATTATTTCCAGGCCGGCGCACTCGCCGGGGGCTGCTTCCTGTGTCACGGTGAAGGACGGGCGACGGCTCGTCTGCGCTGACGACCGGCGCGACTGCGACCGGGTCCGAGAGGGGATGGGATGGCGACCTTTCGATGCATCGTCTGCGCCACCGACTTCTCGGAGCCGGCGGAGGCGGCACTCGAACAGGCGGTCGAGCTGGCGAAGACGACGGAGCAGCCGCTTCACCTGGTCCACGTCTTCCGATATCCCTACATCGACTATCCCTGGTACAGCGACACCCTGCCGGAGTCCATTCTGCACGACGTACGGGAGGCCGCTCGCAATCGGCTGGCCGAGGAGGCTCGCAAGGTCGAAGCCCGGGGCGGACGGGTCACGTCCCATCTGCTCGAGGGGATGCCGGCGAGCGCGATCGCGGAGGTCGTCGAGGCCGAGGGCGCCGATCTGCTGGTGATGGGGACGCGGGCCCACCAGGGCCTCGCCCATCTCGTGCTCGGCAGCGTCGCCGAGCGGACCGCGCGCCGGGTGCCCTGCAACGTGCTGATCGTGAAGGACGCTCCGCCCCCGTCGTGACCGCTCCCGACGGCGGCAGGCGCGAGAGCGGGAGCTTCGTGCGCGCCATGAGCGTCGTGAGCGTCGTGACCCGGAGCGTGTCCGGAGGACGCGCCCAGCACCGGTCCCAGCGCGCCATACACGGTCCATAGGCCGAAGATCACCAGCAGGATCCCCGCGCCCTTGCGGGTCGCGGCGCCTCGCGCCAGGCCGCCGAGGGTCGAGGCGAGACCCGAGGCGAAGACGAGGGCGGGCAGGGTGCCGAGCCCGAAGCAGAACATGAAGAGCGCGCCGGACCGGGCCGTGCCGGTCGCGCTGGCGGCGACGAGCGCCGAGTAGACGAGACCGCAGGGCAGCCAGCCCCAGAGCAGCCCGGTCGCGAAGATCTTCCAGGCGCGATCGGGCCGACCGAGACGGCGGGCCAGCGGAAGGATGCGCCGCCAGACGCCCAGCCCCGCGCGTTCGACGAAGGCCATCCCATTCCACCATCCCCCCACGTGCAATCCGATGAGCCCGATCAGGAGACCGGCGGCGATGCGGAGGGAGAGCCCGATGCCGCTGGCGGTCGCGAAGGCATGGCCGAGCGCACCGACGAGCGCGCCCGCCATCGCATAGCTGCTGATCCGACCCAGGGAGTAGAGACTCGAGCGCAGCCCGGTCGCCGTCGGCGTGCCGGGCGGGAGCGACTGGCCGAGGGCGCCCGCGATCCCGCCACACATCCCGAGACAGTGGACGCTTCCGACGAAGCCGAGGAGGAGCGCGGCGCCGAGGCCGACGTCGTCTGCCGCCATCATCTCGCGGCGCTCCCCGTCGAGCCGGGCTCGCGAGGCGGACCGTGCTGGACGCCCGGAGCCGCCGCCTCGCTCTGCCCGTCCCCTTCCCCGTCGCGCTGCAGCCCGTCCCGACTCCGATCCCCGGCTCGCAGCCCCCGCGCGCCGCCGGGAGGGCCGGGGGGACCGTCCTCGTCGAGGAGGATCCGCATGCCCTCGCCCTCGAGCTCCTCGAACTGGCCGTGGCGCACCGCCCAGACGAAGGCCGCGATCGCCAGACCGAGCAGGAGCAGTCCGAGCGGAATCAGGACCAGCAGGATCGTCATGCCGGGCTCTCCGCGCTCAGCGGCGGCCGGGCAGGCGCGAGCCGATTCGCAGGACGCCGCTCGCGGGGCGTTCGGTTCAGGCGCAGCGCGTTGACGACGACGACCAGCGAGCTCGCCGACATTCCGGCCGCTGCGAGCCAGGGTGGGAGCTGTCCGGTCAAGGCCAGGGGTAGGGCGACCAGATTGTAGCCGGCGGCCCAGGCCAGGTTCTGTCGGATGACCCGTCGCGTCCGGCGCGCCCAGGCGATCGCGCGCGGCAGGAGGTCGAGGTCGTCGCGCATGAGGACCGCGTCGGCACCGAGGCGGGTCAGGTCCGAGCCGCTGCCCATCGCAATGGAGATCTCCGCTGCCGCGAGGACGGGCCCGTCGTTGACGCCGTCGCCGACGACGACGACCCGCTTGCCGGCCCCCTGGAGCGCGCGGACCCGCTGGACCTTCTGATCCGGAGTCGCTGCGGGACAGGCCGTCTGCAGGCCGAGCCGTCCGGCCAGCGCGGCGGCGGCCGGGCTGGGGTCGCCGCTCAGCATCTCGAGCGAGAGGCCGAGGTCGCGGATCGCCTCGAGGCTGGACGCGGCGCCCTCGCGCACCTCGTCGCCGAATCCGAGCCAGGCGATCGGGCCCTGCTCGTCTCCGAGCAGCACCCAGGAATGCATCGCGTCTCCAGGGGGGAGGCTCGGCACCGCGGCGTCGGGAGCGCCGAGGGCGGTGACCCATTCCGGACGGCCGATGCGGGTCCGCACTCCACCGAAGCGCCCCTCCATTCCGCGCCCGGCGACCGACTCGACCTCGCCCGGCGTCGTCGCCGGCGCGAGCGCCTCGTCGTCGGTGTCCCCCGTCTCCATCGCAGCGCGCGCGAGCGGATGCTCCGAATGTCGCTCGAGACGCCTGGCCAGTCTCAGCCCGCTCTCCCGCGAGACCCCCGCGCGCAGGGGCACGACGTCGACCAGCGCGGGCTCGCCCCGGGTCAGGGTCCCCGTCTTGTCGAGGACCAGATGATCGGCGCTCGCGAGTCCTTCGAGCACGTGTCCTCGGGTGACGAGCAGACCGGCCTCCGCGAGTCCATGTGTCGCCGACGCCAGGGCAGCCGGCGTCGCGAGGCTGAGCGCGCAGGGACAGGTCGCGATCAGGACGGCGAGCGTCGTCCAGATCGCTCGCTCGGGCGCGTACACGCCCCAGTAGACAGCCGTCGCCAGGGCCAGGCCGAGGACGACCGTCACGAAGACGACGGCGACCCGATCCGCGATGAGCGCGACGGCGGGCTTCTCCGACTGGGCGCGCTCCATCAATGCGAGGATCGCGGACAGCGTGGTGTCACGGCCGACTCGCAGGGCCTCGACCAGCAGCGGCGAGGTCGTATTGACGCCACCTGCGATGACCTCGTCTCCCGGCTCGACCGGCCGCGGCCAGGGCTCGCCGGTCAGCAGGGCCTCCTCGACTCCGCTGCGACCCTCGAGGACGCGACCGTCGGCGGGCAGCGCCTCGCCCGGGCGGACGATCAGTCGATCGCCGATGGCGAGAGACTCCGCGGGGACCCGCCGCTCCTCCCCGTCCTCGAGCCTCCGGGCGAGCGTCGGCATCGCGGCGCCGAGCCGGCGTGAGAGGGAGGCCGATCGATGGCGGGCGCGCATCTCGAGGTAGCGACCGAGACCGAGGAAGAAGGTGAACATGCAGGCCGAGTCGAAGTAGACCTCGCCCTGCCCGCGAAGCGTGGCCCAGCCGCTGACGACGAAGGCGCCTCCGATCGCGAGGGCGACCGGGACGTCCATGCCGGGGCGTCCGACGCGGAGATCTCGCGCGGCGCCGACGAAGAAGGGACGGGCTCCGATGACGACGACCGGCGTCGTCACGATCAGGCTCAGCCATCGGAAGAAGGCCCGGTAGCCCTCCTCCATGCCCTCGAAGGCACCGGCGTAGAGCGCGACGGCGTAGGTCATGACGTTCATGGCGCCGAGCCCGGAGACGCCGAGCCGGATCAGGGCCGCTCGGCTCTCCTCGCGCTCGATCTCGACCGAGGCGTCCGGACGATCGGGGCGCGCCGTGAACCCGATCTCCGCCAGGCGGGCGATCACGTCCTTCAGGGTCACGTCCGCCGGCTGCCACTCCAGTCGCACGCGATGGGTCGCGAGGTTGACGCGGGCCGCGAGCACGCCCGGAAGGCGTTCGAGATGCCGCTCGATCAGCCAGACGCAGGCGGCGCAGGTGATGCCTTCGATCAGCAGCGTCGTCTCGCGAGCGTCGCCGGCGATCGAGCGCGAGAGACGGTCGGAGGCCGGGCCCTCGTCGTCGAGCCAGGCGATCTTCTCGAGCACCTCGGGGACGGGCTCCGGCCGGACGCCGGTCGGGCCCTCTCGATAGGCGTACCAGTCGGCGAGTCCCTGGGACTCCAGCAGCTCGGCGACCGCACAGCAGCCGACGCAGCACATGGGTCGTTCGATTCCGGCGATCGGGGCGGAGAGCGCGAGGCCGGCCGGGATCGGCAGGCCGCAATGGAAGCAGGCCGCGGGCCGGGCGGCCTGCTCGGCCCCCCCGCTCAGCGGACTTCTCGAAGGTCGCCCGCGTCGCTGGCCGGCGCGCTCCCCCGCGACTCGGAGCGGCCGAATCGATCCGGGGGCGGCGCCGAGCCCGTCCGGGCGACCTCGACGTCGCCGTGGCGATAGGCGATCACGACCGTCGCGAGGCTGCCGACGACGGAGACGGCGAGCAGTCCGACGATGAACCACGGCCAGAACTGACGGAACCACGCCTTCGGCGCCGGAGCCTCGCTCACGACCTCGTCTCCCGCGAGGGAAGATGGAAGGGGCTCGTCTTGTCGACCTGGTAGCCGGGCGGATCCATCGTCTCGATCTCGAAGCGGACCTCGGAGGCGCCTTCCCCGGCAGCGCTCGGGTCCTGCTCGCCGGGCAGCGTGAGGCGGATCGGGACGGCCTCGAGACCACCGGCCTCCACGCGGATGCTCCGATCGCCGTGGTACTCGAGCGGAAGGGCGCTCTCGAAGCCGATCCGGTAGCGCTGGGCGGTGTCGCCGCGATTGGCGATCCGCAGCGTGTAGACGTTCTCGACGCTGCCGTCCCAGAACTCCCGATAGAGCCGGTTCCGGTCCCGCTGCACGTCGAGGCTCAGGGGCACCCGCTGCGTCAGGGCGTAGGTGAACAGGCCGAGCATGGCCACGACCATGCAGCCGTACCCGACGAGCCGGGGGCGGAGCCAATGGACCGACTCGTTCCGGTCGCGCCGCTGGGTGCTGTAGCGGACCAGGCTCTCCCCGTAGCCCATCTGCTGCATCACGTCGGTGCAGGCGTCCACGCAGGCGGCGCATCCGATGCACTGGTACTGGAGGCCGTCCCGGATGTCGATCCCCGTCGGGCACACGTTCACGCACTTGCGGCAGTCGATGCAGCTGCCGAGCTCCGAGTCTCCGAGGGCGGCGTCGCGTCGTCGCTTGCCGCGCGGCTCGCCCCGGTCCTCGTCGTAGCTGATGATCAGCGAGTCGTGATCGAACATCACGCTCTGGAAGCGCGCATAGGGGCACATGTGGAAGCAGACCTGCTCCCTCAGCACTCCCGACATCAGGAAGCTGCCCGCCGCGGGGAAGAAGAGGAAGAAGGTCTCCCAGCCGGAGAGGTCGAAGCTCGCCACCCGCGGCAGCAGCTCGCGCATCGGGACGAAATAGCCGAGGAAGGTGACCGAGATCGAGAGGGCCACCAGGCCCCAGACGGAGTATTTCAGCGCCTTCTTCCCGATCTTGCGCCGATTCCAAGGTCCCTTGTCGAGGCGGATCCGGGTATTGCGGTCGCCCTCGATGAAGTATTCGATGGTGAAGTAGACCAGGGACCAGACGGTCTGGGGACAGGCCCAGCCGCAGAAGACGCGCCCGGCCGCGACCGTCACCGTGAAGAGGGTCAGGGCCGCGATCAGCAGCAGCCAGGCGAGAAAGATGAACTCCTCGGGCACGAAGGTGGCCCAGAGGATGGTGAACCGACGGTGCGTCAGGTCGAAATGGACCCCGGGCTCCCCGTTCCACTGCAGCCAGGGGCTCACGTAGAAGATCAGGAGCAGGACGACCAGCACGATCCGTCGCCAGGTCTGGAACCCGCCACTCACCCAGAGGGGATGGATCTTGCGCCACTTCTCGTAGAGGCTGACCGTCTGCGGCTGATCGTTCTGCGGCGCCTCGGCTCCGCTCGTGCCTCCCGAGCCCGGAACGGTGGGAAGCGCCACCTCGTTCGCGCTCATCGACTCCCTTCCTTTCCTCCTCCGTCGCGGCTCTCGGAGCCCGTCGGAGGCTCGTCCCTCGAGAGACTATAGACGTACGCTGCGACCAGATGGATCCGCTCGGGCTCCAGGAATCGGTCGTGGGCGGGCATCCGGTTGTTCAGCCCGTTTCGGATCGCGTGCCGGATGTCCTCGCGGCGCCCCCCGTGGAGCCAGGCGTCGTCGGTCAGGTTGGGCGCGCCCATGAGCTGATTGCCCTTGCCCGCGGCGCCGTGGCAGGCGCTGCAGATCGCGGCGAACTGCGAGGCGCCCTGTGCGGCAGCCTGCTCGTCGTGCTTCCGACCGCTCAGCGAGAGCACGTACTCGGTCACGTTCGACACCGCCTGCTCTCCCCCGAGGACGGGACCGAAGGCCGGCATCACGCCATGCCTTCCCTGGGTGATGGTCTGCTTGATCGTCTCGGGATCGCCGCCGTAGAGCCAGGCGTCGTCCGTGAGGTTGGGGAAGCCCCTTCCTCCGCGGGCATCGGATCCATGACAGGTCGCGCAGTTGTTCGCGAAGATCCGGCTGCCCATGTCGAGGGCGCGCTCGTCGTCCAGCAGCTGCGCGATCGGCTGGGCATGGTACCGATCGAAGATCGGTCCGTAGCGCGCCTCCGCTCGCTCGACCTCTGCCTGGTACTGCTGCGTGGAGCTCCATCCGAGGATCCCGTCGAAGCTTCCCAGACCGGGATAGAGCGCGAAGTAGGCGACGCCGAAGACGATCGTGCCCACGAAGAGCCAGGTCCACCAGGCCGGCAGCGGGTTGTTCAGCTCCTCGATGCCGTCGTACTCGTGACCCGTCGTGCCACCCTTCTT
>CAYXLY010000220.1:0-7544 GCA_964466005.1 uncultured Spirochaetaceae bacterium
GGCCCGGGCGGTGGTGCGGGGCGCTCCCATCCTGGTGCTGGACGAGCCCACCACCGGGCTCGACCCGCGCAGCCGGGCGGCGGTCTCCGGCGCCCTGGAGCAGCTGACCCGCGGCCGCACCGTGCTGCACATCACCCATGATCTGGCCAGCGCCGCCGGCGCCGACCGGCTGCTGGTGATGGACGCCGGCCGGGTGGTGGCGATGGGTACCCATTCGGAGCTGCTGGCCGGCTGCCCCGCCTATCAGCGGCTGTGCCGGGAGGCGGCCTTCGCCCGAGGAGACCGGCTGTCGACTCCGCAGACGGGACTGGTTGACAGCCTTCCTCGCACCGCAGTAGCCTGCGGCGACCCGGACTGCGATCGGGCCGAGACGACCTGCCCGATGCCTGGCCCGCCCCGCACGCCGCCCCGCCTCATGATGGCATGATGGAGAGACCTGCCCGATGTCGATCGTCCCGCCCGCTCCCTCTTCCGACCTCGACCGCCATCACGCGCTCGCGCGCCAGAGTCTGGCCGGCATCGCGCCCACGGAGGAGGAGGCGCTCTGGATCCTCGACGGCAAGGACGTCGAGCTGCTGCCCCTGCTGCAGGCGGCCTATGAGCCGCGGCGTCGCGCCTTCGGCCGCAAGGTCATGGTCCACGTCCTGAACAACGTCCAGAACGGACTCTGTCCCGAGGACTGCGGCTACTGCTCCCAGAACAAGGACTCGAAGGCGGCGATCCGCAAATACGCCATGAAGAGCGACGAGGCGATCCTCGCCGAGGCCGAATCGGCGGCGCGCTCGGGCGCCTCCCGCTACTGCATGGTCCTGTCGGGTCGCGGCCCGACCGTCGACCGGACCCGACGCATCGCCGGACTGATCCGGGAGATCAAGTCGCGCTGGCCGATCGAGGTCTGTCTCTCGGCGGGGCTGATGGGCGACGAGCACGCCCGCATCCTGAAGGAAGCCGGCCTCGATCGCATGAACCACAACCTGAACACGAGCGAGCGTCGCTACGACGCGATCACCTCGACCCACACCTATGCGGATCGGGTCGCGACGCTCGAGGCGGCCAAGCGCAACGGCATCGAGTCCTGCTCGGGTCTGATCGTCGGCATGGGCGAGGAGTCGATCGACCTCGTCGAGGTGGCCTTCCGGCTGCGCGAGCTCGAGGTGCCCTCGATTCCGGTGAACTTCCTGATTCCGATCGAGGGCAACCAGGTCCAGAACGACGGGTCCCTCACGCCCGAGCGCTGTCTCCGGGCGCTCTGCCTGATGCGTTTCGTGAATCCGACGGCGGAGATCCGCGTCGCCGGCGGGCGCGAGGGACATCTCCGCACGATGCAGCCCTTCGCGCTCTATCCCGCCAACTCGCTCTTCGTGGAGGGCTATCTCACGACCCGCGGCGATCCGGTCGCCGAGACCTACGCCATGATCCGCGACGCGGGATTCGAGATCGAGGGCAACGACGCCTACCGGCTCGAGCAGCAGCGGGAGGCCGCGAGCGGCTCGGGGTTCCGGATCCCGGGCGGTGGCGACGAGCTGCTGAAGCCGGAGATCGCACGAAGTTGAGCGGCGGTCTCGACAGGGTGGCCGACGAGATCCTCGGAGCGATCCGGGAGCGCGGGACCCATCGGCGCATGCGCGTGCTCGAGGGCCTGCAGGCGCCGCGCATGCGCGTGGACGGCCGCGACGTCCTGCTCTTCGCGGGCAGCAACTACCTCGATCTCGCGCGTCATCCGGCGGTCGTGGAGGCCGCGGAGAGGGCGTCACGCGAGTGGGGCTGCGCGGCGGGCGGCTCGCGTCTGATCACGGGCAACCTCGCCTGCCACGAGGCGCTCGAGGAGGAGCTCGCCCGGTTCTTCGGCAGCGAGGCCGCGCTGGCCTTCAACACCGGCTACATGGCGAACGTCGGAGTGATCCCGGCGCTCGTCGGCCCGGGCGACGTCATCGTGTCCGATGCCCTCAACCACGCCTCGATCATCGACGGGGCGAGGCTGGCGCGCGCGGAGGTCGCCGTCTTCCGCCACGGCGACGTCGAGTCCTTCGCCGAGACGCTCGCCGAGGTCCGTCCCCGAGCGCGACGCATCCTCGTCGTCGTCGACGGCGTCTACAGCATGGATGGGGACGTCGCGCCCATCGCCGAGATCGTGAAGCGCGCCCACGAGCGCGACGCCTTCGTCCTGCTCGACGACGCCCATGGCACCGGCACGCTCGGCCCGCGCGGTCGCGGCACGGGCGAGGCCGCCGGCGTGCTCGGCGAGATCGACATCGTGATGGGCACCCTCGGCAAGTCCCTGGGCTCCTTCGGCGCCTTCGTGGCGGGCTCGGCGAAGCTCCGCGAGCTGCTCGTGAATACCGCCCGCAGCTTCATCTTCTCCTGCGCCCTGGCTCCGGCCCAGGTCGAGGCGGCGCGGGTCGCCCTGCGTCTCGTCGATGAGGAGCCCTGGCGACGGGAGCGACTCCAGACGCGCTGCGACCGGCTGCGCGATCGGCTCGCGGCGGCCGGCATCTCCACCGCGCCGAGCACGACGCATGTCCTGCCCGTCCTCCTCGGCGACAACGCGCGCACCATGGCGGTCTGCGAGCGCCTTCTCGAGCGGGGCTACTACGCCCAGGGCATCCGCCATCCCTCGGTGCCCCACGGCACGGCGCGGCTGCGCATCACGCCGATGGCCACGCACGAGGACGCCGAGATCGACGGACTCGCCGAGGCCATCGTCGGGATCGTGGCGGAGCTCCCGGGCGAGCCCCCGATCCAGCCGCTCACCGATCCCCGCGCCGGGACCCCGACGTCGACCCCCGCGAAGCCCGGCCCCGCTGCCGGCAGAGGATCCCGGTCGGAGCGCGCTGCCGCGCCGACCGGGCCGACCGGAGCCTGCTGACGCCATGCGCGGTCTCTTCGTCACGGGAACGGATACCGGCGTCGGCAAGACGAGGGTCGGCTGCGCTCTCGCCCGGGGACTGCGCGAGGCCGGTGTCGACGTCGGCGTGATGAAGCCCGCCGAGACGGGCGTGCCCGCGACGGGGCCCGAGGACGCGAACGCCCTGCGCGCCGCGGCGGGCGTCGACGATCCGATCGAGCTCATCTGTCCGCTGCGCTTCGCGCTGCCCGCGGCGCCGGAGGTCGCGGCCCGCGCGGAGGATCGCGAGGCGCCGCTCGGTCCCGTCCACGAGGCCTTCGAGACGCTCTCCTCACGGCATGCCTTCATGCTCGTCGAGGGTGCCGGAGGCCTGCTCGTGCCCTTCGACGCGCAGACGGACATGAGCGACCTCGCACGCGCGCTCGACCTTCCGGTCCTGATCGTCGCGCGGGCCGCTCTCGGCACGATCAACCACACCCGCCTCACGCTCGAGGCCGCCGAGGCGAGGGGGCTCGACGTGCTGGGCGTCGTGATCTCCCATGCCGACGGTCCGCTCTCCGATGCCGATGCCCTGAATCTCGAGTTCCTGCGCCGCTTCCTCGGCCCGCGCCGGATCGGCGAGCTGCTTCCTGCCGGGATAGGATCCGCCGTGTCGCCCCATGACGCGGGGCTTCCGGCGGTGCTCGCGAGACTGATGTCCTGACCGATCGACGGGACGGGGCGCGCCTCGAGCCTCGACTCTCCGAGGCCGGTGGGAGCGCCGACCGGAGCTCCGGCCGAAGGGTCGGCTGGAATGCCGGCTGGAGCGTCGAAGGCAACGTCGACCGGGCCCCGTGCGAAGGAGCCGCCTTGCGATGAGCGAGCTGCATCCGATCGAAGCCTCGGACCTCCACGCCCGGCGCGAGCGCGTCTACCTCGTGCTGGCGGGGCTCTTCCTCGGCTCGATGACGATGCTGAACATCCTCGGCATCTCGCGCTTCATCGACCTCTCCTTCGAGATCGGGGGAGTCGAGATCCCGATGCCGCTGGCCATCGGCGTCCTGCCCTATCCGATCACCTTCCTCTGCACGGACTTCATCTCGGAGCTCTACGGGCAGCGACGCGCGAGCTTCCTCGTCTGGGTCGGGCTGCTCCTGAACCTCTGGGTCGTGGCCTTCCTCTGGCTGGGCGGCGTGATGCCTCCGGCGCCGGCGATCGATCCCGCGACCGGGCTGCCTCCGGTCGAGGCCTACGACTTCGCCTTCTACCGCATCCGCTTCCTCACGATGGGCGCGGTGGCGGCCTCGATGATCGCCTATCTGTCGGCCCAGCTCTGCGACGTCTTCCTCTTCCATTTCTGGAAGCGACTCACCCGGGGACGCCACCTCTGGCTGCGCAACAACGGCTCGACGATGGTCAGCCAGCTCGTCGACACCTTCGCCGTCATCACGATCACCCATTTCTACGCGCGGGGCCTGCCCGTCGACCCCGAGGCGCCGATCT
The DNA here is from genome assembly GCA_964466005.1 of uncultured Spirochaetaceae bacterium. Classification (GTDB taxonomy): domain Bacteria; phylum Myxococcota_A; class UBA9160; order UBA9160; family UBA4427; genus UBA4427. Next base: position 4,328 of record CAYXLY010000220.1, read on the forward strand.
GGCCGCAGCTCGGCGTCTACATCGCGTCGGGCTACGTCTTCAAGCTGCTGGTCGCGCTCCTCGATACCGGCCCCTTCTATCTCGGGGTCCACTATCTCGGACGCTACCTGCAGATCGACCCGACCGAGGAGCACGGCGAGAAGGCCCTCGCCGCGCCCTGAGCCGGACGGGCGGTCTCCCTCCACACCGGCCGTCGCGGCGCCGACGCTTCGCAACGCGGAGAGCGGGTCGAACACGCGTGCATCGCGAAAGAGGGGTCCATGAGAGGGCCTCTACATGCCGGGCGCCTCGGTCAGGTCCTCGCTCCGACACTCGCCCTCGATCGCGAGGCCGCGCGCCAGATCGCGGAGCGCGGTGCGCATGCCCTCCTCGAAGGTCGGATGGTAGATCGGCATCGCGAGCAGCTTCTGGACGCGCATCCCTTCCTGGACGGCCCAGGCCAGCAGATGGGCCAGATGCTCCATGCGCGGGCCGAACATCTCGGCGCCGACCAGCACGCAATCGCTGCGCCGGGCGTAGACGCGCAGCAGACCCTCGGCGAGACCCATGACCCGCGCGCGGCCCTGATTCCGGAAGGAGACCTCCCCGATGCAGTGCGCGTCGCGATCGAGCTCGTCGAAGGGCGTGCCGACCATCGCGATCTGGGGATCGGAGAAGACGATGTGCAGCGTGACCCGCCGGTCGTGACTCTCCACCTCGGGCCAGCGAGCCGCGTTGGCGCCGCCGATGCGACCCTCGTCCCCCGCCTCGTGCAGGAGCGGCCGCGTGCCGTTCGCATCGCCCGCGAGAAAGATCGGAAGCTCGCCGCATTGGGTGGTCGCCGGGCTCCAGGGAGGGCGGCCCCGATCGTCGAGCGCGAGCCCCGTCTTCTCGAGATCGAGTCCGAGGTTGGGCGGTCGTCCAGCGGCCGCGAGCACGGCCTCGAAGCGAGCGCTCGACTCGACGCCGTCGGCTCCCTTCCAGACGAGCTCCACGGCGTCGTCCCGCATCCGGGCGTCGGTCAACTCGACCTCCGAGTGCAGCACGAGCCGCTCCGCGAGGACGCGCTGGATCACGCGGTTCACCTCCGGATCGGTGCAGGGCCCGGGATGCGCGACACGATCGAAGAAGGCGACCTCGACGCCGAGTCGGGAGAGCGCCTGTCCCAGCTCGAGGCCCACGACGCCGGTCCCGATGACGGCCAGCGATCGGGGAAGCGTCTCCAGCTCGAAGAGACTCGCCGAGGTCAGCACGCGCTCACGGACCGGCTCCAGCAGGTCGGGCACGAAGGGCGAGCTCCCGGTCGCGATCACGCTCGCGCGCGTCTCCACGCGCACGCTTCCCTCTTCCGTCTGTACCTCGAGCGAGGTCGGGCCGACGAAGCGCGCGCAACCGAGGAGTCGGTTCTCCTCGGGCAGGCTCTCGGTCTCCTCGACGACGAAGCCGACGAAGCGATCGCGCTCTCGGCGAAGCCGCTCCATCACCGCCGCCGAGTCGACCGTGACGCCCTCGGCGCGGACCCCGAAGAGATCGGCGGTGCGCGCCCCATGGGCCGCCTCGGCAGCGGCGATGAGCAGCTTCGACGGCATGCAGCCCACGCGCGCACAGGTCGTTCCATAGGGCCCCGGATCGACGAGCAGCCAGGAGCGCCCGCAATCGCGCACCTCGCGGACGGCGTTCAGGCCGGCCGTGCCGGCACCGAGGATGACGACGTCGACCTCCCGGATGTCTTCGCTCAAAATCCTGCCTCCATTCTCGGCGATCCGGAGCCGCCCGCCCCCTCCCGGTGGCCCTCCCCATCCAGCCGGAGATCGAGATGGCCCGACGGCGCGATCGCGGTCGCCAGCATCACGTCGTTGATGTCTTCGTGCGCGGTCCACGTCGAGGACTGGCGATGGCGCGGGTCGAGCCAGAAGTCGATCAGCTCCATGCCCAGTCGACGATGGACGAGCAGGGCGTCGAGCGATTCCAGAAGCCGCTCGGCCTCGCTCCGCGTCCACTCGGGGGTCTCGGATCGTGTCCGGCAGCGCTCGCGCAGGGCGCCGAGCGCCTCGAGTCCGATGGCCAGGCCGAGCTCGCGAAAGGGCAGTCGCCGATCCGCCGGAGCCTCCCAGGGCGGCCCGTGCAGCAGGGAGCGGAGCCCCTCCTGCGCCGCCCGAGTCAGCTCGACGGCGAGCCCTGCGACGCGCCGCTCGCCTCGGACCTCGATCTGGAACGCTCGATCGGCATCGGTCATGAGGCCGCCGAGTCCCAGCGGATCCCCGGTCGCCCAGCGCCCATCCCGGACGAGGGGCTCGAGCGCATCGATCTCCGCTTCCAAGGATCGCTTCCCGAGCTCCGCAGACGCCTCCGCACGCCCGGTCTGTCCATCGGTCTGACTGCCGGCCTCGAGGGTCGTCGGCTCGAGCGCCGTGAGCTCGAGCGCCGTGAGATAGGCATCGAGCGGATCGTGATGCCCCATGCTCGGGACGAGGGGCCGCGACAGGTCGATGCTCATCTTCCAGAAGAGATGGCGACGACCCGACGGCGTCTCGTGACCGAAGGCCTGCAGCGCGGTCAGGGCGAGCTCGCGGGCCCATCTTCCCAGTCGCGGCTGCTGGCAGGCCTCGGCCGCCCGGCCGAGCGCGTGCATCCAGCGCGTCAGGTAGTGCAGGTACTGACCGTCTCGATCCCACTCGAGCTGCGGGTCGAAGGGCATCTCGGGGGTCCGCTCGGGCAGGGACTTGCCGATCCGCAAGCCACCGCAGGTCGGATGGGACTCCCCCTCCGACTCGGAGAGCCCGCTGATCCAGCCGGAGCGCGGATCGTCCTCCCGATGCCGACCGAGCTCGTGGTGCACCGCGTCGATCAGCTCCAGCGCGAGGTCGCGCCACGCAGCCGACCCCGTCTCCGCCGCGAGCGTGAGGGCATTGCAGACCGCGAAGGCGTCGGTCCAGAGGTATCTTCGCGAGGGCGCCTCGGAGCCGAGGCCCGTCCGCTCCGCATAGCGTCTCATGATCGTCACGACTGCATCGAGGTCGGTGTCGAGGTCGGCGTCGTCCGTCATCGGGATGCGCCCTCCGATCTGGCGGTCGGCGCTCCGCGACCGTCGCCTGGCTGCGCGGGGCCCGCGCAGGGAGCAGAGGGAGCGTTACCCGCCGGAGGCGGCCTGCTCGCAGTCGATGCAACGCGTCGTCCCCGGCACCGCGCGCAGGCGCGCCAGCGAGATCGCTCCGCCACAATCATCACAGATCGCCGC
>CAYXLY010000221.1:0-4357 GCA_964466005.1 uncultured Spirochaetaceae bacterium
GCCTCTGCCCTGGCAGGTCGGCTGGCGCGGCGGACGATCGAGCGGCTGATCGCGCCGGACGCCCCGGTCGCTCGGGCGGACTTCGACCCTCGCGCCGAGGAGATCCGACGCTGGGCCCATACGATGGCGGTGGATGCGATCGTGGTGGGCCGGCTCCTGAAGGCGGACGAAGACCCGGCAGGGCAGGCCTATCGGGCGGAGGCTGTCGTGCGATCGGGCCATTCCGGTGCCGAGCTGGCCCGCCACAGGGTTCCCATCGAGCGGCCCGGAGATCTCGGTGCCTCGGCCGAGCGGCTGGCGGCGGCGATCCTGATGGACCTCGGCTTCGTGGAGCCCGAGCCCATCGCGCCCCCTCCTGCAGCAATTCAGCCGGCCCCCGGAGACGCGGCCGCGGAAGGCGCCGGATCCGAGGGCGCGGGCAGCGAGGGCGATCTCGAGACCGGCCTCGGCCTCTCGGGGTTCCAATCGGACGTGCCGATCGAGATCAAGGCCGACGAGGCGGAGATCGTCGATCGAGGCGATCGCCGTCGGCTGGTCTTTCGAGACGACGTGTGGGTCCGCCAGGGCAACGTCACCCTGCGTAGCCAATGGCTGGAGGCGCACTATCGCAAGGGCGAGTCGAAGCCGACCCGTCTGGTCGCTCGCGGCGACGTCCGGGTGGATCAGGGAGATCGTCAGGCGCAATGCGACGAGGCGATCTATCTCGAGGCCGAGCAACGTCTCTCCTGCCGCGGACATGCCGAGCTGGTGCAGGGCTGCGACGTCGTGCGAGGGGACCGGATCGAGTTCGACCTCGCCCGCGACCGGGCCACGGTGGAGGGGGCGGCGTCGATCGTGATCCGCTCGCAGGCGGACTCGGAGGGGGAGGGCTCCGACCCCACCTGCCGAGTCGCGGGGGATGCGTCTTGACGAGCGCCACGCGAACGGACGTGCTCTCGGCCAGTGGGCTGGTGAAGCGCTACGGCGAGAAGGTCGCCGTGCGCGGCATCGATCTCGAGGTCCACGGATCCGAGGTCGTGGGGCTGCTCGGCCCGAACGGAGCCGGGAAGACCACGACCTTCAACATGATGGCCGGCAGTGTCCGTCCGAGCGAGGGCCGGGTCCGTCTCGGCGACGAGGACATCACCGAGCTTCCGATGTACCGCCGGGCGAGGATGGGCATCACCTATCTGCCCCAGGAGGCGTCGATCTTTCGCAAGCTCACGGTGGCCGACAACGTCGGGGCGATCCTGGAGACCGTCGAGCCCAGCCGGGTCCGTCGTAAGGAGCGTCTGGCCGAGCTCCTCGCGGAGCTCGGCCTGACGGAGAAGGCCAATCGCAAGGGCGCCGATCTCTCGGGCGGCGAGCGGCGACGCGTCGAGATCACGAGAGCGCTCGTCCTCGATCCGAAGTTCATGCTGCTCGACGAGCCCTTCGCCGGCGTCGACCCGATCGCCGTGATCGACATTCAAAAAATCATCGAGCAGCTTCGCAGCCGCGATATCGGCGTCATCATTACCGATCACAACGTCCGGGAGACCTTGTCGATCTGCGATCGCGCCTACATCATCAAGGACGGTCGGATTCTTCGACTCGGGACGCCCGCCGAGATCGCAGAGGACCCGGAGGTTCGAGAGGCCTATCTGGGCCGGAATTTCAGCCTGCATTGACGCGCGACTCTGCGGCGGCTTTCCTGCGGGATCAGGCAATGTGAAGGCGAGACGCACGCGAGAGGCCTCTCGGGGCGGACCGCGGACCGCGCGCCCAGGCGAGGTATCTTCCGGGGGAGCTTCCGGGCCGCTCGGGGAGGGCAGAGGATCCCGGAGCGCGGACGGAGTCAGGCGCCGGGGAGGCGGCGAAGAGGACCGAGGAGGCGGGGAGGAAAGGCACGCGACGGCTCAAGCGATCTCGCTGAGCGGACGTGAAGTTGGATCGGGACCGACCGGAAGGCGCCGGGGGTTCCTCACGAGGGGCGAAGGGCTCGGATGGCCATCGAACTGAAACAACAGCTTCGGATGTCGCAGCAGCTGGTGATGACCCCCCAGCTGCAGCAGGCGATCAAGCTCCTGCAGCTGAACCAGCTGGAGCTGGTGAACCTCGTCCAGCAGGAGCTCCAGGAGAACCCCGTCCTGGAGGAGTCCGATGTCGAGGAGGAGACGCAGGCCGAACGCGACGACGCGACGCCCGACGATTTCGACGAGGGCGACTCCGAGAGCGCCGCTTCCGACGGGAACATGGAGACCGGCGAAGGGTCGACGAGCGACGAGGGATTCGATCCGGCCGACTCCGCGGAGACGGCCGAAGGCTTCGAGGCCCCGCTGGACGAGCAGCTGGCGTCGGGAGAGCTCTCCTCCACGGATGCCTCTCCGGACGACTCGGCCCCGAGCGATGCCGAGAAGATCGCGGACATCGAGTGGGAGTCCTACCTGGAGAGCCATCCGCAGACGGGTCTCGAGAGTCGCGTCGCGAGTGGCGAGGACGAGCGCCCCTCGCTCGAGGCGACCTATACGCGGCGGCCGACCCTCGCCGAACATCTCGAGTGGCAGCTCCAGGTCAACGACCTCGATCCGGCCGAGCTCGAGATCGCTCGCTGGATCATTGGCAACATCGACGAGCGGGGCTTCCTCTGCTCGAGCGTCGAAGAGGTGGCGCGTCAGTCGGGCGCCGAGGTCGAGCAGGTCGAGGCGGTGCTCCGAACGATCCAGGCCCTCGATCCGACCGGAGTGGGCGCTCGGGATCTCCGCGAGTGCCTGCTGCTGCAGATCGACGCGCTTCGGATGGGCGACACGCTCGTGCGGCGGATCATCGACGAGCATCTCGCACTGCTCCAGAAGCGCGATTTTCGCGGCCTGTCGAGAGTGACGGGCGCCGACATCAAGGAGGTCGCCGAGGCGACGAAGATCATCAGCGGGCTCGAGCCGCGACCTGGCCGGGGGTTCGGGGGCGAGGACCCCGTCTACATCACGCCGGACATCTACGTCTACAAGGTCGGGGAAGACTTCCATGTGCTCTTGAACGAGGACGGCCTGCCGAAGCTCCGCATCAACTCCGTCTATCGCGACGTGCTCACGGGCGGCGGGGTCGAGAGCTTCGAGAAGGACACGAAGAACTACGTGCACGACAAGGTCCGCTCGGCGATGTGGCTCATCAAGTCGATCCACCAGCGCCAGCGCACGATCTACAAGGTGATGCAGAGCATCATTCGCTACCAGCGGGACTTCTTCGAGCACGGCCTGGCGCATCTGAAGCCGCTGAACCTGCGCGACGTCGCCGACGACATCGAGATGCACGAGTCGACCGTGAGTCGGGTGACGACCAACAAGTACGTCCACACGCCGCAGGGAATCTTCGAGCTGAAGTACTTCTTCAACTCGAGCATCAGCCGCTTCGACGGTGAGGCGCTGGCGAGTGAGAGCGTGAAGGAGAAGATCCGGAAGATCATCGAGAGCGAGGATCCCACGCGCCCGATGTCGGACCAACGGATCGCCGAGATGCTCAAGGCCGCCAACATCGACATCGCCCGCCGCACGGTGACCAAGTACCGCGAGGCGATGAACATCCTGTCTTCCACGAAGCGACGCTCGGTCTGTTGAGGACGGAGCGGCAAGGCCGCCCGCGGATCTCCGGGCGGGAGATGTCGGGGTTGGCACGGGACGGTGGGCCTGGGATAGAGTGCCCGCCGATTGCGGAGCGCGGATGAAGATCACGGACATCTTGAATCGCGAGGCATCGATCCTCGACCTCTCCTCGACCGCGAAAGAGGCGCTTCTCGCCGAGATGGCGGGGGCGCTGGCGGAGAGCGAGGAGCGCCTGAGCGCCGACTCCCTGCTGGACGTCCTGCGGGAGCGGGAGGCTTTGCAGAGCACGGGGATCGGTGAGGGCGTGGCGATCCCCCATGGGAAGATGCCCGGCCTGGACCGCCTGGTGGCGACCTTCGCGCGCAGCACGCGGGGCGTCGATTTCGACTCCATCGATGGTCGGCCCACCCAGCTCTTCTTCCTTCTCGTCGTCCCCGAGCAGTCGGGTGGGCAGCACCTGAAGGCTCTGGCTCGCATCTCGCGGTTCTTTCGCGACGCGAGCTTCCGCGAGAAGCTGCTCGCCGCCGACGACCTCGACGAGATCTTTCGAGCGATCGAAGAAGAAGACGCGAAGTTCTGAAGGTCGGGAGGCTCGGCCTTTCATGGACGTCTCCGAGACCCAGCTGCACGGATCGCTGGTGGAGGTCCACCGGATCGGCGTCCTGCTCCTGGGGCCGAGCGGGGTCGGCAAGAGCGAGTGCGTGATCGAGCTCGTCCGTCGCGGCCATCGGATGGTCGCGGACGACGTCGTGCGTCTTCGCCGGGAAGAGCGCCGGGAAGAGCGCCGGGAAGAGCGCCGG
>CAYXLY010000221.1:4457-7537 GCA_964466005.1 uncultured Spirochaetaceae bacterium
CGTCGTGCGTCTTCGCCGGGAAGAGCGCCGGGAAGAGCGCCGGGAAGAGCGCCGGAAAGACGGTCGGGCGGAGAGCACGGAGAGCGCCCCGCGTCTGATCGGCTGGTCTCCGGAGACGATCCGGCATTTCATCGAGATCCGAGGGCTCGGTCTCCTGAGCGTGGCCGACCTCTTCGGACCGGGCGCCATCCTGGACGAGTGCGAGGTGGGGTTCGTCTGTCGACTCCAGGAGTGGAGTCCGGACGAGAGCTTCGAGCGGATCGGTCTGGAGCGACCCAGGGAGTGCTTCCTCGGCGTGGACCTGCCGACGGCGCGGCTGCCCGTCCATGCGGCCAGCAGCCTGGCGACGCTCGTCGAGCTCGCGGCGAGAGACTGGAGCCGGCGGCTCTCCGGCGTGAACGCCGCCCGAAGGCTCGACGAGCGATTGAGGGCTCGGAGTGGCATGATCGTCGGATCGGAGATCCTCGAAGGAGAGACGGGTTGACCGGATCGAGCGGCCAGCAGATCGTGTTCGTCAGCGGGCTCTCCGGCTCCGGGAAGACGACCGCCATGGCGGCGCTGGAGGACCTCTCCTTCTATTGCGTGGACAACCTGCCGGTCCAGCTCGTGCCGCAATTCCTCGATCTCTGTACCCAGGCGTCGTCGCCGATCGACAAGATCGCGCTGGCTCTCGATGCCCGGGAGAAGAACTTCCTGTCGAGCTTCCCGGAGCTGGTCGGCGGGCTTCGATCCGAGGGCATCGAGCTGAAGGTGATCTTCCTCGACTGCTCGGATGCGGTGCTCGAGCGGCGTTACCGGGAGACCCGTCGGGTCCATCCGCTCTCGCCCGAAGGCTCGGTGCAGACGGGGATCGATCGCGAGCGCCGGCTGCTGGGCGAGGTGGCGAGCCTGGCCGATCTGAAGATCGACACCAGCCGGCTCAACGTGCATCAGCTGAAGGAGACGATCTTTCGTCAGGTTTCGGGCGCGACCCGTCGGACCGTGGTGAACCTCGTCTCCTTCGGGTTCCGCTACGGCACGCCCGGCTCCGTCGAGCTTCTCTTCGACGTGCGGTTCCTCCCGAATCCCTACTTCGAGGAGACCCTGCGGCCCGGTAGCGGACGGGACGAGGCGGTCGCCAACTACGTCTTCCAGACGGAGCGGGGCAGCGAGTTCTTCCGCCGCCTGGAAGAGTTCGTGGAGTACCTTCTCCCCTACTATGACGAGGAGGGCAAGGCCTACGTGACGATCGGAGTGGGCTGCACGGGGGGGCGGCATCGCTCGGTCGCCATCACCGAGGCCATGGCAGAACGTCTGCAGACGGCCGGGCGCGAGGTGAGCGTCAGCCATCGAGACGTGGAGAGGCCGCTGTGAAGATCGGAGTCCTGATCGTGACGCACTATCGGTTGGGCGAGGAGTTCCTCCAGGCCCTGCGACTGATCCTGCCCGAGGCGCCGACCTTCGAAGCGGTCTCCGTCGATCCCAAGATGCCGGTCGAGGAGGTGCGCAGCTCGATCGCGGCCGGGCTCGCTCGCGCCGACCGGGGCTCCGGCGTCCTGATCCTGACCGACATGTTCGGAGGCACGCCCTCGAACATGAGCCTGTCGTTTCACGACGAGCATCAGGTCGAGGTCGTGACCGGGATGAACCTCCCCATGCTGATCAAGCTCGCCACGCTGACCGAAGACAAGCCGCTCGACGAGTTGGCGCCTTTCATCAAGGCCTACGGTCAGCGCAACATCTCCGTCGCCAGCGAGCTGGTGCCCGAAGGTGGAGCATGAGCGACGACCGCGTCGTCGAGAAGGAGTTCACGGTGCGCGCCGAGCTCGGGCTCCACGCGCGTCCTGCGGGTCGGCTGGCCTCGGTGGCGGCCCGCTTCCAGGCCGAGGTGACGCTGGGGCGCGGTGATGAATGGGTCAGTGGCTCGAGCGTGCTCTCGATCCTCTGTCTGGCCGCCGTGCAGGGAACGACTCTTCGAGTCCGTGCGGTGGGGGAGGACGCGGATCAGGCGGTGGCGGAGCTCGGCACGCTGATCGAGTCTCTCGAGGAGAACCTGTCCACCGACTAGCCGGTGGGAGGCGGAAGAGGTCGCACCACCCGATCAGGCTCGGCGGGCGTCGGCGCGCGGCTCGAGGCGCCGTGTGCTGGCCGCGTGCTGGCAAGCAAGGCCTCGAGCCCGGGAGATGCCCCCGAGGACCCGATTCCGCGGGGGTGGCCCCTGATTTGATCCCAGGGGCCGACTCGCTACCCTGCGGCCTCCGTTCAGCCAGGAGGTCATGATGAGTTCTCGTACGATGTTCACCTCAGAGTCGGTTTCCATGGGTCATCCCGACAAGATGTGCGACCAGATTTCGGACGCCATCCTGGATGCCATGCTGGCTCAGGACCGCCAGTCCAGGGTGGCATGCGAGACGGCGACGACCACGGGCCTGATCCTGGTGTGCGGGGAGGTGACGACGACGGCCCAGGTGGAGATCCCGACGGTCGTGCGCAGCGTCGTGCACGACATCGGCTACACGAGCTCCGACATGGGATTCGATGCCGCGACCTGCGGAGTGACGGTCGCGCTCGGCAAGCAGAGCCCGGACATCTCGCAGGGCGTGAGTGAGGGGGAAGGGCTGCATAAGGAGCAGGGCGCGGGCGACCAGGGCATGATGTTCGGCTACGCCTGCGACGAGACGCCCGAGCTGATGCCGGCTCCGATCCGATTCGCCCACCGGATGATCGAGGCCCACCGGGCGCAGCTCGAGAGCGGAGAGACCGACTATCTCCGCCCGGACGCCAAGAGCCAGGTCACGATCGAGTACGACGACGACGATCGGCCGCGGCGGATCGATACCATCGTGCTCTCGACCCAGCACGCCCCGGACGTCTCCCACGACCAGATCCGAAAGGACATCGTCGAGCGGGTGATCCGACCGAGCCTGCCGGCGGAGATGATCGACGACGACACGATCTTCCATGTCAATCCGACGGGTCGCTTCGTCGTGGGTGGTCCGATGGGAGACGCGGGTCTGACCGGACGCAAGATCATCGTCGACACCTACGAGATCGGAAGAGCACACGTCTGAACCCAGTCACTCCGGAGAATCTCGTATGCC
>CAYXLY010000222.1:0-7525 GCA_964466005.1 uncultured Spirochaetaceae bacterium
ATGCTCGCCTACAGCGCCCAGGATCTCATCCTGGAGCCCTTCGCGGGTCTGGTCTACGGCTACTCGCCCGGCGAGTCGACCTCGCTCGCCGGCATCCAGAACGGAGGCGTCCTGCTCGGGATGATCGCGACGGCAGTGGTCGGGACGACGATCGGCCGCTCCCGCGCGCGGTTCATGCGACTCTGGACGATGGCCGGCTGCATCGCCTCCGCGCTGGCGCTCGGCGCACTCGCGACCGGCGCGTGGATCGGACCCTCCTGGCCCTTGCCCGGCTCGGTCTTCGCACTCGGAGTGGCCAACGGGGCCTTCGCGGTCGCCGCCATCGGATCCATGATGACGCTCGCGAGCGTGGGACGGAAGGATCGGGAAGGCCTTCGGATGGGACTCTGGGGCGCCTCGCAGGCGATCGCCTTCGGTGTCGGAGGCTTCCTCGGCGCCGTCTCGATCGACGTGACGCGAGCGCTGCTCTCCGATCCCTCGACCGCCTTCGCGATCGTCTTCGCTGCGGAGGGACTGGCCTTCCTGGTGGCTGCCCATCTCGCGGGTCGCGTGGGACGGAGTCCTGCAGACGACATGAGGCTGCCCGTCATGCCGGCGGGCGAGAAAGTGCCGGCGGACTGGCCCGTCGATCCGATCGCTCGTCCCGGAGCGGAGGCTCGGTGATGAGATGGAGGCCGCTGGCCGTCGCTGCCCTGACCGCCGTCGTCGTCGGGGTGCTGGGCGGCGCGATGACGGATACGGGACCCTGGTACCGGAGCCTGCAGAAGTCCTCATGGACGCCGCCCGACTGGGCCTTCGGTCCCGCATGGACCCTGATCTACGCATTGGCGGTCGCGTCGGCGGTCTCGGGATGGCGCGCGATCGAGACGCGGCGCGAGCAGGCCTGGCTGATCTCGCTCTTCTTCGTGAACGCGATCCTCAACGTGCTCTGGACCTTCGTCTTCTTCACGCTCCGACGTCCGGACTGGGCACTGGCCGAGGTGGCGACGCTCTGGCTGTCGGTGGCGAGCCTGATCCTCTTCCTGTGGCCTCGATCGCGGAGCGCGGGCGCGCTGCTGATGCCCTACCTGCTCTGGGTCTCCTTCGCGGCCTTCCTGAACTTCCGGATCGTCGCGCTGAACGGACCCTTCGGCTGATGGACCGCCGAGATCGACTGGTCCCGATCGAACCGACGCGACGGGACGAGGCTCCGCCGGCGGCGCCCGCATGACGATCCCGATGAGCCCCGGTCTGATCGACGCGATCCTGATCGGCGTCGTGGTGGAGCTCCTGGCGCTGAGCCTCGTCCTGCACCGCGTCGCCGCGTCTCGCTGGATCCTGCCTCTGGGCCTCTATCTGGCGTCGGGAGCCTTCCTGCTGATCGCGCTTCGCGTCGCGCTCTCGGGACCCTCCGAGCCCTGGGTCGCCCTCGCCCTGCTGGCGAGTCTCTGCGCGCACGTCGCATCCCTCTGGTCTCTCTACCGCGAGCTCTTCGTCCGGAGCGCTTAGAGGCCGTCTCATAAACCCCTCGGTCGCGATGCACGCGTCTTCGACCCGATCTCTACGTTGCGAAATCTTGAAGTAGCTACGGCTACGCCTACGATTTCGCGCCTTGATCTCGGGCCGCATCCACGCGCCTCGCTCGGTCGGGATTCATGAGATGGCCTCTAGCGAAGACACGCGGGGCGGAGCGGGTCGAGCGTGCGGGCTATGCTGGGGCGGACGGCAGGCGGATCGACCGCGGCCCGCCGGCTCGTCCATCGAGATCGCCACTCCGTCGCGCTCGGCTTCCGAGCCCGATGTACCAGGATCCGTGCATGCGCGCCGTGTTCCCCTTCTCCGCAATCGTCGGCCAGGACGAGATGAAGCTCGCCCTGCTGATCGCCGCGATCGATCCCGCGATCGGCGGCGTGCTGGTCTTCGGCGACCGCGGAACCGGCAAGTCCACGGCGGTGCGCGGTCTGGCTGGTCTCCTGCCCCGCATGAGAGCGGTCACCGGATGTGCCTATCACTGTGATCCCGAGGACAGGGGGGGATCCTGTGCGGCGTGCAGAGACGGCGACGCGGCCCGGACGTCGAAGAGTCGGCTGATGCCGGTCCCCGTCGTCGACCTGCCCCTCGGCGCCACCGAGGATCGGATCGTCGGTGCGCTCGACCTCGAGCGAGCGCTCACGGAGGGCGTGAAGGCCTTCGAGCCGGGCCTGCTGGCTCGCGCGAACCGGGGCTTCCTCTACATCGACGAGGTCAACCTGCTCGAGGATCATCTCGTCGATCTCCTCCTCGACGTCGCCGCCTCGGGCGAGAACGTCGTCGAGCGGGAAGGCCTCAGCGTGCGTCATCCGGCGCGCTTCGTCCTCGTCGGGAGCGGCAATCCCGAGGAGGGCGAGCTGCGACCCCAGCTTCTCGACCGGTTCGGACTCTCGGTCGAGATCGAGACGCCGCGGGAACTCGAGGTCCGGGTCGAGGTCGTGCGTCAGCGCGAGGCCTTCGAGCAGGATCCAGCGGCCTTCACGGCGAGGTGGAAGCGCAAGGAGGCGGCGCTGCGACGTCGGCTCGCGGCCGCACGCAAGCGGCTGCCGAGCGTGGGCGTCGAGGATACGACCCGCGAGCAGGTCGCTCGGCTCTGCATGGGTCTCGGAACCGATGGGCTGCGGGGCGAGCTGGTGATGATGCGCGCTGCCCGGGCGCTCGCCGCGCTCGACGGAGACGAGCGCGTGCAGGAGGCCCACCTCCGCCGCATCGCCCCCCCGGCGCTGCGACATCGACTCCGGCGGAGCCCCCTCGACGAGTCCGGGTCCAGCATCCGGGTCGAGCGCGCTCTCGACGAGCTCTTCGGCGCATGAGCCTCGCCGAGGAGGCTCCCTTCGAGAGCCAGGCCTGGGCCGACGCCGTCCTGGCGGCCAGGCTCTTCGCCGTCGATCCGCCGGGACTGGGAGGCGTCGTGCTGCGTGCGCTGCCCGGGCCGGCCCGGGATCGTTGGCTGGAGATCCTGCGCGGCGCCCTGCCGCCTGAGTCCGTCGTGCGCCGGGTCCCCCTCCACGTCACCGACGGCCGACTCGTAGGCGGACTCGACCTCGCTGCGACCCTGCGCAGGGGCCGTCCCGTCGAGGAGCGCGGGCTCCTGGTGGAGGCGGACGGGGGCATCGTCCTGCTCGCCATGGCGGAGCGGCTCCCGGCGGCGGTCGCAGCCCGGGTGGGTCGCGTGCTCGACTCGGGCGAGGTCGCGCTGGAGCGCGACGGGCTGGCCAGGCGTCATGCCACGCGAATCGGTGTCGTGGCGCTGGACGAGGGCTTGTCCCCGGACGAGCGACCGCCTGGCGCGCTGGTCGATCGGCTGGCCTTCCACGTCGATCTGACGCGGGTCGGCCTGCCTCGAGAGTCGGCCGCGATGCCCGGCTCTCGGGTCGAGGGAGATGCCGACCCGGAGACGATCGCCTCGGCCCGGTCCCGGCTCGCGACCGTCGAGTCGGAGGCTGGAAGCATCGAGGTCCTCTGCGAGGCGGCGCTGGCGCTCGGGATCGATTCGATGCGGGCGCCCCTGCTCGCGTTGCGGGTCGCGCGGGCTGCGGCGGCGCTGGCCGGACGCGAGATCCTCGAGGAGGCGGACCTCGTGCTCGCGGCTCGGCTCGTGCTCGCTCCGCGCGCGACCTGCTCGCCGACCGCCGAGCCGGACCCGGACGAGTCCCTGGAGGAGCCCGCGCCGGCGGAGGAGTCGCGCTCGGAGCCCGAGCAGACGCCGGAGGCGACGCGTGACGAGGCGCCTCCTCCTTCCCCGGATTCGTCTTCTGCCTCGCCGCCGCCGTCTTCCGAGGAAGAGATCGACCGAGAGGATCCAGCGGAGACCGAGAATGGCGCGCTCGGCGAGCGGGTGCTGGAGGCGGCCGCTGCGGCGCTGCCCGACGATCTGCTGATGGGTCTGCGCATGGCCGAAGGCGCGCGTTCACGCTCGGGCCGCATCGGCCGGGCGGGCGCGCGGCGCGCGTCGACGCGGCGCGGGCGGCCGATCGGAGTGCGCCGCGGCGAGCCCGGCGGCACGGCCCGTCTGAACGTCGTGGAGACCTTGCGCGCGGCGGCGCCCTGGCAGCGCCTCCGACGCGAGGCCGCCGATTCCGGGACGGAGTCCGCGATGGGCGTGCGGATCCAGCGAGACGATTTCCGGGTGACCCGATTCCGGGAGCGGAGCGAGACGACGACGATCTTCGTGGTCGACGCCTCGGGATCGGCGGCCTTGTATCGGCTGGCCGAGGCCAAGGGCGCCGTGGAGCTGCTGCTCGCGGAGAGCTACGTGCGCAGGGATCGCGTCGCGCTGATCGCCTTCCGGGGAGCGGAGGCCGAGCTCCTGCTGCCGCCGACCCGCTCGCTGGCTCGGGCCCGGCGGAGTCTCGCCGGGCTTCCGGGCGGCGGCGGCACGCCGCTGGCTGCCGGCATCGAGGCGGCGGTCGATCTCGCCGAGTCGGTGTTGCGCTCCGGCGGCACGCCGCTGGTGGTCTTCCTGACCGATGGACAGGCCAACGTCGCGCGGGACGGGACGGGAGGTCGCGCGAGGGCGGCCCAGGATGCGCGCGACGCGGCGCGACTCTTCCGGTCGATGGGCCTCGGCGCGCTCTGGATCGACACCTCTCCGCGTCCGCAGGCCTCGGCCCGCGCCCTCGCCGGCGAGATGGACGCGACCTACCTCCCTTTGCCCCAGGCGGACTCGGCTGCCCTCTGCGAGGCAGCGCGTAGCGCGTCGAGCGGCTCGCGTCCGGCGGGACGAGCATGATCGTTCCAGGGGTCGGGGCGGAGATCGGAGCGCTGCGCGGCGATCGGTCGACATGAGGCGCGAGCTCGACTGGCAGCGAGACGGCGCGGACTGGCCGAACCGCGAGGCGAGCCGCTTCGTGCGGGCGGGCGGGCTTCGTTGGCACGTGCAGGTGCTGGGAAGCGGACCTTCCATTCTCCTGGTCCACGGGACGGGCGCCGCATCCCACTCGTGGCGCGACGTGGCGCCGCGGCTCGCCGAACGGTTCACCGTGCTCGTGCCCGATCTTCCCGGTCATGGCTTCACGCAGAGACCGGCGCGCGGCGGACTCTCGCTTCCCGGGATGGCGCAGGCGTTGAGCGACCTCCTCGAGGCGCTGGGTGAGAGCCCGGCTCTCGCGGTCGGTCACTCGGCCGGTGCGGCGATCCTCTGTCGGATGAGCCTGGAGGGACGGATCTCGCCGGAGTCCATCGTGAGCGTGAACGGCGCCCTGCTGCCTTTCCGGGGCGTGGCGGGCAGGATCTTCTCGCCGCTGGCCAAGCTCCTCACCCTGAACCCGATCATTCCCTCGGTCTTCGCGTGGCGCGCCTCCGATCCCGCCGTCGTCGAGGAACTGATCCGGGATACCGGATCGGATCTCGATCCGGAGGGGATGCGACTCTACGCGCGGCTGGCCGCCAGCCGACGCCATGTCGCAGCCGCTCTGGGCATGATGGCCAGCTGGGATCTCCGGGACCTCGCGGAGAATCTTCCCGGGCTGGGCCCGCGCCTCGTCCTGGTCGTCGGGAGTGAGGATCGATTCGTCTCGCCGGTGGACGCCGTGCGCGTCCAGCGGCGCGTGCCTGGATCGGAGCTGATCTCACTGCCCGGCCTCGGCCATCTCGCGCACGAGGAGCGACCCGCCGAGGTCGCGGAGCTGCTGAGGGGCCGGGTCTCCGCGCCGGGAGACGGGATCGGATCGGACGACTAGCCGGAGCCCAGGGCAAAGGCGCTCACGAGCATGCCGAGCACATAGAGGCTCACGCCCGTCGCGGAGTACCAGGCCGCCTTCTCTCGCGGGCTCCGAAGCAGGCTCGGCATCAGCGCCAGCTGGGAGACGAGCAGCACCGTCACGACGGTCGCGTGGAGGCCTGCGCCCCAGGCGAAGAGCAGCCCGATGACGACGACCTGGGGCAGGGCCATCGCCGCACAGGCCAGCCGGGCCGCGGGTCCCACGCCGAGGCGGGCGGGTAGCGATCCGATCCCGAGCAGTCGGTCTCCCTCGACGGACTTGAAGTCGTTCAGGGTCATGATGCCGTGGGCGCCGAGGCTGTAGAGCGCGGCGAGGACGAAGACCGCGGCATCGGGCAGCTCCCCTCCGATCATCACGGCCGCTCCCGTGACCCAGGCGAGACCCTCGTAGGAGAAAGCAACCGCCGTATTACCCCACCACCCGTTCTGCTTGAGCCGGATCGGCGGCGCGCTGTAGGCCCATGCCAGAGCCAGACCGAGGATCGTCGCCCAGAGCACGACCGGGCCGAGGATCGCAGCCAGGCCGAGGGAGAGCGCTGTCCACCCGATCCCGATATGCAGGCCCCATCGGCCCGGGATCCGGCCGGATGGGATCGGTCGGTCCGGCTCGTTGATCGCGTCGACGTGTCGGTCGAACCAGTCGTTGACGGCCTGGCTGGTCGCGCAGACGAGGGGGCCGACGAGAAGCAGGCCGAGCCCGACGACCCCCCAGTGGCCCTCGAGTGCGACACCGGAGGAGACGACTCCGCAGGCGAATGCCCACATCGGGGGGAACCAGGTGATCGGCTTCAGCAGCTCGAGGACCGCCATCGGAGAGGGCACTGCCCGATCGAATGGAGTCGAGGCCGGATGGGCCATCTGTGCCTCCTCGTCTTCTTCGCTTCTCTCGTCGACTCTCGTCGTGGATCGTGCCGAGCCTCGTGCGCGCCGCGAGCGGTCCGGGCTCCTCACCGCGTCGTCTGCCCTCGTTCTAGAGTCCGGCGATTCAGTTGTCAATTAAAATTGACGTAATTTTAAGTTGACACTCTTGGCTCGAGATCGTAGGTTGGGGACCGAACAGCGATGAAGGCCCTCCGATGCCGACCGATCGTCCCTGGTCCCCGCCGTCTTCCCCGCCTGCCCTCTATACGCCGGAGCAGCGACGTCGTCGCGACGAGTCGTCGTGGACCCTCGTCCAGGCCGTTCTGGCTCCGCTGCAATTCGCCGTCTTCCTGGTCAGCCTCGGTCTGGTCCTTCGATATCTCGCCACGGGCGAGGGCCTGCTCGTCGCGACCCTCTCCATCGTCCTCAAGACGGGGGTCCTCTACGCGATCATGGTCACGGGCTCGCTCTGGGAGCGGGACGTCTTCGGCCGTTGGCTCTTCGCGCCGGCCTTCTTCTGGGAAGACGTCGTCAGCATGCTCGTGCTCGCGCTGCACACGGCGTATCTCGGCGCGCTGGTGTCGACGGTCGTCGACGCGCGACAGCAGATGGCGATCGCCCTGGCGGCCTATCTCGCCTACGTCGTGAACGCCGCGCAGTTCCTGCTGAAGCTCCGGGCGGCGAGGCGGCAGCAGGAAGCGCCTGGCCTCGCGACCGCGTCGCTGCTGGAGCAGAGCCCATGAGCGCGCCGGTCCGCCTGCCGGCCGAGGCTCCGAGCGGGCCGGGCGAGTCCGCCGAGCGGGGCTGCCGCGAGCTGCCGCTGCTGCGCGAGCGCGGGCAGCGGGAGGTCTTCTGTGGTCTGACGGGCATCGTCTGGCTGCACCGCAAGATCCAGGACGCCTTCTTCCTGGTGGTCGGCTCGCGCACCTGCGC
>CAYXLY010000223.1:0-7505 GCA_964466005.1 uncultured Spirochaetaceae bacterium
CGACGGCGAGCGCCCCCGCGTCCCGGGCTACCAGATCGGCGACATGGGCGGCGGACGCGGCGAGCTTCAGGAAATCGAAGCTGCCCTGAGCGAAGAGCCCCTCGGACTCGGGCACGTCCGCGAGAGCGTAGGTGTCGAGGATGTCGCCGAAGCCGCCGTGGGCCTGCAGCCGGAGCTCGAGGTCTCGGGAGCGCGCCCACTCGGCGAAGCGTCCGACGAAGCGCTCTTCGAAGAGCGCCTGACGGACGGCCTCGTAGTCCTCCCGGATCCGTTCGCTCCGACCGGGCTCCGGCGAGGCGTAGAGCGGACCGCCCGTGCGCCCGAAGAGGTCCATCATCTCGCCGTACTTCGATTCCCCTCCGCGGCGGAAGACCAGGGGCAGATGCGGTCGCAGGTCGTAGCCGGCCCGCGTCTCGAACTCCTCGAGGAAGTCGTGGGTGAAGGGCAGCTCGCCCATGAGCTCGAAGCTGTCGATGAAGACGGCGTCCAGCTGTCCCGGAGCGAGATCCGCGAGCACGGGCTCGGCATAGCCCTCGATCAGGGTGTCGGCGCCGCGTCGCGATAGATGATCGACGACCAGCGCATCGCGCTCTTCACCCGGGAAGGCCCCGCCCATCACGAAATGGCCGGTCGAGTTGGTGTAGAGAGCGAACACGCGCCAGCGACCCTCGGGCACGTCCCAGCGCAGGTGCCCGTCCGGCTGAACGTGGGAGCCGATGTCGCGGAGATCGCTCAGCGTGGGAATGCCGTCGCGCTCGGGACCCACCCGTCCGGCCAGCACGCCGACGCGCCGGACGCGCTCGTCGGGCGGACCCAGCACGTCGAGCACCCACTCGACGGCCCGCCGATAGCTCTGATCGGGAGCCGGCGGCAGCGCTCCTTCGTGCGGACCCGGTCCGGAGAGGTCGAGGTGGGTCATCAGGAGCTGGCGCTCGGCGTTCCCGGGGCCGGTCGGCAGGCCCCCGGGCCAGCCGCTGCCCAGGGTGAGATCGAAGGCGAGTCCGATCTCGGCGGCGGCCGCCGCCGCCTGTGCGACCCGCTGACGGAAGGCCGGCTCGCCCACCGATCGGAGCGCCGGATCCGCCGCGAGATCCTTTGCGCCGAGGCCCAGGAGCAGGGGCTGAAGCTCGACCCCGCCGAAGCCGGCGTCGGCAATCTGTCGGAGCTGCCGGCGAAGGACCTCGGGCTCGACGCTCCCGCCAGGCCACCACCAGCGGGCTCTCGGCTTCGCCTCGGACGGTGGATCGTTCCAGGCCGCCTGGGGAAGGACCTCTGCGAGCGCGGCGTTGCCCAGGGCGATCAGCAGGAAGCAGGTAGAGAGTGATCCCAGACGGCGGACGAGGGCTCGGGTCATGGGGAAAGGGTATCCCGAAGGGCATCGTGGTCGCTCTCCCGATCTGCACTCCGGGCGGTCTTGCGCCGGATCAGCCAGACTGCGAGCGAGACTTGATCCAGGAGCGCGATCCAGGAGGGAGGAAGATGACCGAATCCGGCCCGTCACCCGGGCTTCGCCTCATGCTCGGTACCGGCCTGATCGGGCTCGGCGTCGCCGTCTTCGCGATCCGTCTCCAGCATGCCGGCGCGTACGCCGTCCCGAGCGGGGGCGTCATGCTCGGCGGACTCGCCGCGATGCTGCTCGGCGTCGTGCTGCTCGGGTCGCGGACGCCGCGTGTGCTCATCTGGCTCGTGCTGGCGGCCAGCCCGCTCGTCCTCTTCGCCTCGCTCTACGCCATCCTGGCGGAGCTCGGGGAGGTCGTGTCGCTCTACGCCGCCGATCGCGAGGGCCGATCGGCGGAGCTTCGACTCTGGATCGCGGATCGCGAGGATGGCGAATGGGTGGGGATGCCTCGCTCGAAGGCCGTCGAGCACGCGCTCGACGGCGCGCGCGTCGAGCTGCTGAGGAATGGATCGACCCGCTGCGTGGTTCCGGCTCTCCATGAGGACCGAGCGACGGTCCGGGCGATCCATGCCCTGAAGCTCGAGAAGTACGCGGTGGCGCGGGCGGCGTCCGCGATCGGCCTCTATCCCCGGGACGCGAGGGCGTCGACCGTGTCGTTGCGGCTGGACCCGTGTCCCGAGGGGTGACGAAAGCCTCTCGGCCCGCGTACCCGACCGGACACGGAACGAGCGCATGAGAAGAACGGCACGAGAGGGCTCTTGGCAGAAATTGAAATCTGGTTCAACCTCCAGCCGTGCGCCACTCCCGCCATACGCCCCCGACCGAGAGCGAGTCGGACCAGCCCGAATCGGGCTACGCGAAGTCCCGTGACACCCGCGACCGCATCCTGAACGCGGCCCTCGAAGAGGCCGGTGAGTCCGGCTTCCACAAGACTTCGGTGGCAGCGATCGCCGCCCGGGCGGGTGTGGCGATCGGCAGCCTCCACTACCACTTCGGCTCGCGCGCGGAGCTCCTCCAGGAGCTCATGCGGCAGCTCATGGACGACTACATGGCGAGGGCCCAGGCGGCCGAGGCCCAGAGGGGGGGCGACTACTTCTCCCGCGAGCGCGCGCTGCTGCTGTCCTACGCGGCGCACCTCCGCCGTCATCCCTCCTACGTCCGGCTCGCCGACGAGATCAAGCTGCACGAGCCGGAGCTCTATCGCCTCGGTGCCCTGCACTGGGTGGAGCGCATGGCAGAGCGCATCCGCTCGGGCATCGCGGAGGGGACGCTGCATCCGCTCGACGAGCCGGAGATCAAGCTGATGGCGCACTTCCTGGTCGGCGCCCGGCACGCGCTGGAGGCGCTCGCACAGAGCGACGAGCGCCTGGACGAGGAGGCGGTGGTCGACGCGTACCTCGAGTTCGTGCGCAACGGCCTCGGCGTCCGCCGCCACAGCGGAGCTCTCGACAGTCCACGCTCCAGGGCCAGCGTCCATCCGAATGGCCTATCGAGTGAAGATCCGGTGAGGGATGCCGGATGAGAGAGCAGGAAGCCCACGCTTTCCGTACCCACCCAACCCGACAGCAAGAGGCGAGATCATGAGCCAGAAGCTCTTCGAACGATACAAGGTCATCGACGTCGACACGCACATCACCGAGCCCCCGGGCGTCTGGACCGATCGCGTGGCGAGCAAGTGGGGCAACAAGGTTCCGCACGTCCGGCGCGTCGAGGGCCGGGACATGTGGTTCATCGGCGACGAGCCCGCGGGCGGTCCCGGCTTCGTCACGATGGCGGGTCATACCGACACGTTCCCGAACGTGCCGATGGGCTACGACGACATCCCCAAGGCGTCGTACGAGGCCAAGGCGCGGCTCCAGCTCATGGACGAGGAGCGCATCCATGCGATGGTCCTCTATCCCAACCTGGGCGGCTTCGGCTCGGGCGGCTTCCTGCGGCTCGGGGAGCCCGAGCTGATGCTCGAGTGCGTGCAGGCCTACAACGACTTCCTGGTCGACTGGGCGAGCGAGGACCTGAACCGGCTGCTGCCGGTGATGGCGCTGCCCTTCTGGGACGTCGAGGCCTCGGTCCGGGAGATCGAACGCTCCGCGGCGAAGGGTCATCGGGCGGTGCTCTTCGGCAGCCGGCCGGAGACGTTCGGCGAGCCGCCGCTGGCCCACAAGCATTGGGATCCGATCTGGGCGGCCTCGCAGGCGGCGGGCCTCCCGATCAGCTTCCACATCGGAGCGGGCGACCTGAGCGAGATCGTGACCGACAAGGCGGAGATGGGCACGAAGGCCAACTTCTCCCGCGCCGGCTCGCTGGCCCTGCTCGACAATCAGAGCTGTCTCGCCAACCTGATCTTCGGCGGCGTCTGCGCCCGCTTCCCGAAGCTGGACTTCGTCTCCGTCGAGAGCGGCGTCGGCTGGCTGCGCTGCGTGCTCGAGATGTTCGACTGGCAGTGGGTGAACGGCGATGTGGCGAAGGAGCATCCGGAGTACGACCTGCTGCCTTCGGAGTACTTCGAGCGCCAGGTGTACGGCTCCTTCTGGTTCGAGCGCGAAGGCATCGAGTCGGCGCTCGAGACCTTCCCCGACAACCTGATGTGGGAGACCGACTATCCCCATCCGACCTGCCAGTACCCGAGCCCGAACAGCTCGGCGGTGCATCCGGCGGACTACGCAGAGGCCGTCTTCGAGAAGGTCCCCGAGGAGACCGCGCGAAAGGTCCTGCAGGACACGGCCGCCCGGCTCTACGGCGTCGAGCTCTAGATCCGCGCGGAGAAGCGCCGACCGTCCCTCGAACGACGGGGCTCGGCGCGCGGAACGTCCATTCGAAGAGTGCACAGGAGAGAAGAGAATGACGAGCCAGAGTCAGGCTTCGCGAACGAGCGGAGCGAGCGAGCACTACGACGTGATCGTGATCGGAGCGGGCGTGAGCGGCATGTACGCCCTGCACCATTTCCGTGACGACATGGGTCTCTCCGTGCGCGTCTACGACGGCGCCAGCGACATCGGCGGCACCTGGTGGTACAACCGCTACCCGGGCGCCCGCGTCGATGGCCCCGGCAGCCCCTACTACTGCTACACGTTCTCCGACGAGTTCATGAAGGAGTGGGACTGGGAGGAAACCCAGTCCGAGTGGTCCGCCGTGCTGGCCTACCTCGAGTTCGTCGCCGACAAGCTCGACCTGCGCCGCGACATCCAGTTCGAGACCTGGGTGAAGGACGCGCGCTGGGACGAGGCGACGCAGCGCTGGACGATCGAGACCAGCACGGGCGACCGCGCCTCGGCCCGCTACCTGATCTGCGCGGTCGGCGCGCTCTCGACGGCGAACATGCCCAACATCCCGGGCATCCACGACTTCGCCGGCGAGTGCTACCACACGGGCCAGTGGCCCCACGAGCCGGTCTCCTTCGAGGGCAAGCGCGTGGCCGTGATCGGCACGGGCTCCTCGGGGATCCAGGCGATCCCGGAGATCGCCAAGGAGGCGGACCACGTGCTCGTGCTCCAGCGCACGGCCCAGTACGCCTTTCCGGCCGGCAACCGCCCGATCTCGCCCGAGGAGATGGAGGAGGCGCGGGAGAGCTGGGAGACCATCCGCGGGAAGATGCTCGCGCATCCCGGTGGCTTCCCGGTCGACCCGCAATCGCGCTCGGCCCTCGAGGACACACCCGAGGAGCGCGAGGCGCTCTACGAGAAGCTGTGGCAGCGCGGCAGCTTCCACTTCTTCCTGGACAGCTACAACGACATCGCGGTCAGCGAAGAGGCCAACGCGACCATGGCCGACTTCGTGCGCGGCAAGATCCGCGAGATCGTGCACGATCCGGAGACGGCCCGGAAGCTGATGCCGGACCACTTCGTGATGACGAAGCGGCCGATCCTCGAGAACGGCTACTTCGAGACCTACAACCGGGACAACGTGACGCTGATCGACCTGCGCGAGGACCCGATCGAGCGCTTCACGGAGCACGGCGTGATCACCCGCTCGGGCGAGCACCCGATCGACATGCTCGTGCTGGCGACCGGCTTCGACGCGATCAGCGGCTCGATGCTGCGCCTCGACCCGAAGGGCCGCGGCGGCGTCCCCCTGAAGGAGCGATGGAAGGAGCGCTTCCACAACTACCTCGGGATGACGATCCACGACTTCCCCAACCTGTTCATGATCCACGGCCCGGGCTCGCCCGGCGTCTTCTACAACATGCCGCTCGGCGCCGAGCGGCAGCTCGACTGGATCGGTCGCTGCATGCAGCACCTGAGCGAGAAGGGCCTGGGGGCGGTCGAGCCCTCCGCCGCGAGCGAGGAGGCCTGGGGCAACGAGGTCACCGCCCTCGCCAACGCCACGCTCTTCCCCCGCACCGACTCGTGGTGGACCGGGGCGAACGTCGAGGGCAAGCCCCGCTACTTCTCCGCCTACCTCGGTGGCTCGCTGTACTACCAGCGCCTCGCGGACGTGGAGGCCAAGGAGTACGACGGGTTCGAGTTCGAGGAGAAGCACGGGGAGGAGGACGCGAAGGCGTCGTGAGGTCGAGGACGACGACGGCGTGAGTGCACGCGGTCGTTCTTCGAAGCCTCGTCGGCCGGGAGGGCCGGGAGGATGGCGCGCCGGGATCGGGTTCTCGTGATCGCCGCGACCGCCCCAATCGCGAGCGCGCTGGCGAGGGTCGAGGAAGGCTCCGGCACGAAGACGACCTGGAAGCCGGCGATGCCGGAGGTCTGAGCGCCGCCGAGGCCGCTGATCTCGAGCGTCCCGGTCGGCTCGACCGTCGTGACGACGGACGTGAACGTCTCGCCGCGCGTCAGAGTGATTGGATTCGCGGGGAAGTCCGGCTGACCTTCCAGGAGGCCGGCAGAGACTCCGTTGACCGTGATCTGCCCCGAGTCGACGATGGTGTTCGCGGCCTCGTAGACGAAGACCTCGCACACGCCCGGATCGACGTCCTGGAGCAGGATCGACCCGCTCTCCGTCGTAGCTGCTCGTCGAGCCCCGCGCTCCCGACCTCTCCCGGCTGGACCTGTCGGCCTCGGACGGAAGCGCTGTCCGGCGCGACCCGGGTACCTACCAGAACATCGGATGGATCCCGTCGAATAGCTTCTCCAGCTCCTCGGGCGATCGTGGCGGGATCGGGTTCGACAGCTCGAATCCGACGGTCTGGGGCATCAGCTCGCAGAGGTCATCGACGCTCCAGATCCCCTCGCGCTCGACGTCGCGGGTCAGCGTGCGGATCTCGTGGGGCTCGGGAACCAGCCCGATCCGGCCACCTTCGACGTTGAAGACCTGACCGTTGATGTAGTCCGCCTCGGGAAGGCAGAGGTACACGACGAAGGGCGCGATGCCTTCGGGTCCGGGCAGGTTCGTCAACGCGCGGGCCTTCTCGGGCGAGATGAAGCCCCGCCTCTCGAGCGAGGCCATGTGGCTTTCGTGGATCTCGCTCCCCGGCTGTCCGGCGTTGATCATCCGTGTCCGCGCTTCGGGACAGAAGGCGTTCGAGGTGATGCCGTGGAGGCCGAGGTTGCGGGCCATGGCACGCGCGAGCGAGGCGACGGCTCCTTTGGAGGCGGGGTAGCAGGAGCCGCCGATGAATCCCGTATGGGCGAACGAAGAGCAGCAGAGGATGCGTCCCCAGCGCTGGCTCTTCATCCTCTTGGCAGCGTGGTGGCTCGGGTAGTAGGTGCCGTCGACGTTGCTCGCGAAGACTTCGCGCCAATGCTCGGGCGGACAGAGGTCGATCGAGAGGCCGCCCGCCATGCCGGCGTTGTTCACGAGGATGTCGACGCTGCCGAAGGCGTCCTCGCAGCTCTGGACCAGCTCACCCGCGAAGTCGAAGTCCTGAACGGGGCCGACACAGGCGATCGCGCGGCCGCCTGCCGCCTCGATCTCGGCCACGACGGCTTCGGCCTCCTCCCGGCGCGTGCCGGGCCCCTCCGGTCCCTGGCCGCGTCCGTTCACGACGACGCCGGCTCCCTCGCTCGCGAGGGCCAATGCGATCGCGCGACCGATGCCGTGGGTGGAGCCGGTGACGATGGCGCTCTTCCCTTCGAGTCTCATACTGGAAGCCTCCTGTGGATAAGATCTAGCGTGTACCATCTGCTGAAGCCATGCAGGGCTCGTGCGGAAGAAATGCCCG